>NZ_JBHTSF010000003.1:61106-220137 GCF_042795295.1 Streptomyces sp. NPDC056486 | reverse complement strand
GCCGATCGGCATCGGACCGCCCCCGCCCTCCTTGCCGAGGTCAGACCACCGGCACCGGGTACGTCGGGTACTCCACCCCGGAGACGTGCTGGACGACGCGGATGACCTGGCACGAGTAGCCGAACTCGTTGTCGTACCAGAGGTAGAGGATCGCGTTGTCGCCGTCGACCCTGGTGGGACCCGCGTCGATGATCGAGGCGTGGCGCGAGCCGATGAAGTCGCTCGACACCGCGTCGGGGGCGGTGGTGAAGTCGATCTGCCGCTTGAGCGGCGAGGTCAGCGACACGTCGCGGAGGTGGTCGAGGACTTCCTCGCGGTTGGTCTCGCGGCCGAGCCGCAGGCTGAGGATCGCGATCGAGACGTCCGGCACCGGGACGCGGATCGAGCTGCCGGTGATGGTCGCATCGAGGTCGGGCAGCGCCTTGGCGACGGCGGAGGCGGCACCGGTCTCGGTGATGACCATGTTGAGCGGCGCCGAGCGGCCGCGGCGGTCGGCCTTGTGGAAGTTGTCCAGGAGGTTCTGGTCGTTGGTGAACGAGTGGACGGTCTCCACGTGCCCGCGTACAACGCCGTACTCGTCGGCCATCGCCTTGAGCGGCGGCACGATCGCGTTGGTGGTGCAGGAGGCGCAGGACAGGATCTGCTCGTCCGGCTTGATCATGTCGTGGTTGACGCCGTGCACGATGTTCGGGACGTCGCCCTTGCCCGGCGCGGTCAGGACGACCTTGTCGACACCGGGGCGCAGGTGCTTGGAGAGCCCCTCGCGGTCGCGCCACTTGCCGGTATTGTCGATGAGGATGGCGTCCTTGATGCCGTACGCCGTGTAGTCGACCTCGGAGGGGTCGTTGGCGTAGATCACCTTGATCACGTTGCCGTTGGCGATGATCGTGCTGTTCGCCTCGTCGACGGTGATCGTGCCCTGGAACTGGCCGTGGATGGAGTCACGGCGAAGGAGCGAGGCGCGCTTCACGATGTCCTGCTCGCCGCCCTGACGGACGACGACGGCGCGCAGGCGAAGGCCGTTGCCGGAGCCCGCCTTCTCGATGAGCAGGCGGGCGACGAGGCGGCCGATGCGGCCGAAGCCGTAGAGGACGACGTCGCGTCCCTCGCGGCACTCGATCTTGTTGTCGCCGGTGGCACCGGAGACGGCCTCGGCGGTGAACTCCGCCACCGACAGACCGCGGTCGTCGGACTTGTACGTCGCGGCGAGCATGCCGATGTCGATCTGCGAAGGGCCGAGATCGAGCGTCGTGAGGGCCTGCAGGAACGGCAGCGTCTCGGTGACGGAGAGCTCCGCGCCGGCTATCTGGCGGGCGAATCGGTGGGTCTTGAGGAGGCTGACCACCGACTTGTTCACCAAGGAGCGGCTGTGGAGCAGGACGGTGACGTCCCGCTCCCGGTGCAGCTTCCCGATGATGGGGATCATCGACTCCGCGATCTCCTCGCGGTTCTTCCAGTTGGTGAACGAGTCGTCATTGACAGTCACAGGTTTATCTTTCGAGCTAGGCGGCGCTCATATGCTAACCCGGTGCCACTTTGATCTTTCAATCGGTGCCGCCAGGCCCGCGTCAGGGAGGAATCAAAGACGAACGGCGACGGCGTTGAACGTCGTCCCGGGCTCCTGCGGGCTGCTGAATCGGGCGTTGACGAGGTAGAGACGATCGCCCCAGCGGGCCGCGGTGGTGGGGATGTCGAAGCGGGGGTCGGTGATCGTGCGGCGCAGGGTCGCAGTGCCCGCATCGGCGTCCAGGTGGAACACGCTGATGAGGTTCAGCCGGTTCTGTACGACGTACAGGGTGCGGCCGATGCGGAAGAGGCCGTCGCCGTTGGCCACGTCGTCCGCGCCGACCAGCCTGACCTCGGTGGCGTGTCCGGTCCCGCGATGCACGCGGTAGAGCTTGCCCGGTGAGCTGCTCACCACGATGAGCCCCCGGCCGTCGGGGGTGTCCACGATTCCGTTGGCGTTGTTCACGCCGGGCGTCTGGACCCAGTCCCCGCCGAGCGGCAGCGCGCGCACCTTGCCTCTGCGGCCGTTGCGGCCGCGCGGCACGCTGTACAGCGTGCTGTCGCGCGAGTCGGTGAACCAGGCGCGGTCGCCGAGCAGAAAGACGTCGTTGATGAAGTGGCCGGTGGCTTCCGTCAGTCGGTACTCGGTCACGAGCTTGCCGGTGCGGGTGTCGAGGACCCGCGCGACTCCGGTGTTCCCTGCGATGTACAGCAGACCGTCGTCGTCGACCTTCAGGCCGACCGCCACCAGTCCGGTGGCGCCCTCGTGGAAGATCTCGCCCCGGCCGGTGCGCAGGTCGGTGCGGTAGACGGCGCCGTTGGCGCGCGAGCCCATGTAGGCGTACGGCTTGTCCCCGATGGCGATTCCCTCGGGGAGGAAACCGTCGGGGAGCGGAAACTCGGTCGGCCAGGTGGCACCCTGCGAGGCGGTGGCGGCGTTGGCCGCGCCGGTGCCGGTCGCCACCGCGACGGCTGCGACGGCGGCGCCACCGAGGAGGGTGCGCCGGGACGGCTGGGAGTGATTTCCGTTACTACGGGTCATGGTTCCGGGCCTCCGTGAAGAGCGGCGGAAGGGGAGTCGACGGACTCGGTGACGCTGGGTGAGCTCTGCCTCAACTCGGTGACGAGCTCGGTGAGTTGACAACGCGGTGCCACCTGTCCGAGTTCCCTCGCGCCCCGCCCGCATCTCCACGCGACGGGGATCACGGCGATGTCTGACGCGACTCAAACCCTGCCTACGTGATCCCATAAGCTGGACTTATGAGGTCATAGGTCAAGGCCGGGTACTAACTTAGGATTGCCTTAGTTTAGGCTTCCCCACGAGCCCCATGTCTTCGCTCGAAGGGAAACCTGATCATGTCTCGCCCTCTGCGGGTAGCTGTTGTCGGAGCCGGTCCGGCCGGCATCTACGCCGCCGACGCGCTGCTGAAATCCGCAGTGGCGGTCGAGCCCGGTGTGTCGATCGACCTCTTCGAGCGGATGCCCGCGCCGTTCGGTCTCATCCGTTACGGCGTCGCCCCCGACCACCCCCGGATCAAGGGCATCGTCACGGCCCTGCACCAGGTCCTCGACAAGCCGCAGATCCGCTTCTTCGGCAACGTCGACTACCCCCGGGACATCGACCTCGACGACCTGCGCTCCTTCTACGACGCGGTGATCTTCTCCACCGGCGCGACGGCCGACCGGGCCCTCGACATCCCCGGCATCGACCTCGACGGTTCGTACGGCGCGGCGGACTTCGTCTCCTGGTACGACGGGCACCCGGACGTGCCGCGCACCTGGCCGCTGGATGCGGAGAAGGTCGCCGTCCTCGGCGTCGGCAACGTGGCGCTCGACGTGGCGCGCATCCTGGCCAAGACGGCGGAGGAGCTCCTGCCGACGGAGATACCGGCCAACGTCCACGAGGGGCTCAAGGCCAACAAGGCCCTTGAGGTCCACGTCTTCGGGCGCCGCGGCCCCGCGCAGGCCAAGTTCAGCCCGCTGGAGCTGCGGGAGCTCGACCACTCCCCGAACATCGAGGTCATCGTCGACCCCGAGGACATCGACTACGACGACGGCTCGATCGCGACCCGGCGCGGCAACAAGCAGGCCGACATGGTCGCCAAGACGCTTGAGAACTGGGCCATCCGCGATGTCGGTGACCGTCAGCACAAGCTGTTCCTGCACTTCTTCGAGTCGCCGACCGAGATCCTCGGCGAGGACGGCCAGGTCGTCGGCCTGCGCACCGAGCGCACCGCCCTCGACGGCACCGGCAACGTCAAGGGCACCGGCGAGTTCAAGGACTGGGACCTCGGCGCCGTCTACCGCGCCGTGGGCTACCTCTCCGACGAGCTGCCCAAGCTGCCCTGGGACGTCGCGTCGGGCACGGTGCCGGACAAGGGCGGACGGGTCATCGAGGAGACCGGCGAGCACCTGCAGTCGACGTACGTCACCGGCTGGATCCGCCGTGGACCCGTGGGCCTGATCGGTCACACCAAGGGCGACGCCAACGAGACGGTCGCCAGCCTCCTCGACGACCACGCGAACGCCCGTCTGCACACGCCCACCGCGCCCGAGCCGGAGGCCGTGAACGCCTACCTCGCCGAGCAGAACGTCCGCTTCACCACGTGGGAGGGCTGGTACCGCCTCGACGCCGCGGAGAAGGCCCTCGGCAAGACGGCGGAGCGCGAGCGCGTGAAGATCGTCGAGCGCGAGGACATGCTCAACGCGAGCGGCGCCTAACCCCGGCCGACGCCGGTCATCGTGACCGGCGTCCCAGCGGTCACGCGGAGTCCCAGCGGCCACGCAGACGTGAAGATGTGCGCATGGATGTTCGTCAGCTGGAGTACTTCCTCGCGATCGTGGATCACGGGGGTTTCAACCGGGCGGCGTCGGCCCTCTACCTCTCCCAGCCTTCGCTGTCCCAGGCGGTGCAGGCGCTGGAGCGGGATCTCGGAAGCAGCCTGTTCCACCGGATCGGCCGCCGGGCTCTGCTGACCGAGGCCGGTACGGCGTTGATCGAACCTGCTCGGGCGGCCGTACGCAGCCTGGAGACGGCCCGCGCCAGCGTCGCCGCGGTCCACGAACTCCGTGCGGGGCGCCTTGACATCGCCGCCATGCCGTCCCAGGCGGTGGAGCCGCTGACCACGATGATCAGTGCGTTCAGCGGCCGGTATCCCGGGGTGTCGGTGAACATCCGGGCCGCCTTCACCTCGCGCGACGTCGTCGACATGGTGCGTACCGGTGCCGCGGAGCTGGGGCTCCTCGCGACGTCGGGTCCGCTCACCGACAAAGAGGTGATCTCGCATGCCGCCGGGGAGCAGCGTTTCGTCCTTGTCACCCCTCCCGACGGGCCGTTCCCGGCCGGTCGGCCGGTCGCGTGCGAGGAACTGGCCGGGCAGCGGCTGATCGTCGGGCAGCGGGGCACCGGGATGCGCGCGTACGTCGACGGCCTTCACGAGCAGGGGATCGACTTCGCGATCGCGGCGGAGACCGAGCACCGGGTGGCGATCCTGCCGCTGGTGCTCGCGGGCGTGGGGCTCGCGGTGGTCACCGAGTCCTGGCGCACGATGGCCGAGCGCGCCGGCGCGCTGGTCCTCGACATCGAGCCGAGGACGACGCTGCAGGTGGCTCTGGTCAGCCGTCGAGCCGAGCAGGCTCCGGCGGCTCAGGCCTTCCTGACCTGCGCACTCGCTGCCGCCGATCGTCTTCCTGACGATCGCGTGGGGCGGTCGGAGGGCGGCAGTTCGTGGCGGAGGCCGTCGCCACCACTATTGCGAGCGGCGTCCCCGACGGCTACCCCCGGCGCCTCCGCTTCCCGGCCGCGCCCTACATATCGGTACACACCTGAACGCCCCTGTCTGAACCACGAGCCCGCCCCGCCCGGGAACCAGCAGCGATCCGCAACCGACCACTGGTGCGCAAGTCCCGTGCGCACGCGGCCCATGTAGCCGAGTGTGTGCGGGCCGGAACGCCCACTGGATCGAGGCCGCGGCAGCATGCACTGGTACGAGGACGACGGATTCTGGTCCGACTTCTCCGAGGCGATGTTCTCCGAGCGGCGGCGTGCGGAGACGGCTGACATCGTCGCGCACTCCCCGCTGCTCGGGTTCCCGGCGGGCAGCCGCGTTCTCGACCTGTGCTGCGGGCCCGGTCTGTACCTGGAGCCGCTCGTGCGCCGCGGCTACACGGTCACGGGCGTGGACCTCAGCGCGGAGCTCCTGAAGCGTGCCAGGGCCGGGTGCGAGGACGCCGGGCTCGACGTCCGCCTGATCCGGGCGGACATGCTCATCCACGTCGAGCCTGACGCGTACGACGTGGTGCTCAACGTCTTCACCTCCTTCGGGTACTTCGACGACCCGCGGGACAACTTCCAGGTGCTGCGCAACGCCCATGACTCACTGACGCCCGGCGGACAGCTGCTGATCGACGTCATGGGCAAAGAGGTGCTCGCGGGCTGGATCGGCCGTCCCCAGATCGTCGAACTCGACGGCGCCTACGTGGTGCAGCGCGACACCGTCCTGGACAGCTGGACGCGACTGCGGACCGACTGGACGCTCGTGCGCGACGGGGTCGTGCGCGAAGCCTCGATCTCCTCCTTCCTCTACAGCGCGGCCGAGTTGCGCGCGCTCTTCGAGGACGCCGGATTCACCGACGTGGAGTGCTTCGGCGGTTTCGAGGGCGAGCCCTACGACCACCGCTCCCGGCGCCTGATCGTGCGAGGGACCAAGCCGGGCCGGTGACCGGGACAGTTCGTGAATCTCCGGGAACTCCGCGGCGGTGCCGGCCGACTACTGGACCGTGCCGCACCGCGCAGGTGCGGTCGCACCGTTCCGAACTGCTCGATGGGCGAAGGGACTTCATGACCGAGGCCACAACCCGGACCGCCTCCCCGGAGGCAGCCCGCCACGAGCCGACGGCGGGAAAGGCAGGTCGCGGACGGCTCGTGACCACGTTGGCGGTCCTCTCCGTGACGCTGGTCGTCTCCGTCCTCGCCGGGATCGCCCTGGGGCCGACCGTCGTTCCGCTCGGTGACGTCGTGCGCTTCCTGACCGCCGCCCTCACCGGAGGCAGCATCGGCGCGGACGAGGTGAGCGGATACTCCATCGTCTGGCACGTGCGCACCCCACGAGTGCTGCTGGCCGCCGTGGTCGGGGCGGGGCTCGCGGTCGTGGGCGTCGCCATCCAGGCGCTGGTGCGCAACGCCCTCGCCGACCCGTTCGTCCTCGGCATCTCATCCGGCGCCTCGGTCGGGGCCACCGCGGTCGTGGTGTTCGGGGTCTTCGCCGGGCTCGGTGTCTACGCCCTGTCCGCCGCCGCGTTCCTCGGGGCGCTCGGTGCCACCGTCCTCGTGTATCTGGCCGCGCGCGGGCCGCTCGGCCTGACGCCGTTGCGTCTCGTGCTCACCGGCGTCGCGCTCGCGTACGGGTTCCAGGCGCTGATGAGCGTGCTCGTCTTCCTCTCCCCGAACGGCCAGGCCGCGCGCACGGTGCTGTTCTGGCTGCTCGGCAGTCTCGGCTCGGCGTCCTGGGAGTCGCTGCCGCTGGCGGCCGGTGCCGTCCTGGTGACGGTCGTGGTGCTGTTGCGCCAGAGCCGGTCCCTGGACGTGCTGTCGCTGGGGGACGAGACCGCGGCGAGCCTGGGCGTGGACGCGGAGTCGCTGCGGCGCGGGCTGTTCCTCCTCACGGCGGCGGTCACCGGCCTGATCGTCGCGGTCAGCGGCGCGATCGGCTTCGTCGGACTCGTCCTGCCGCATGTCGTGCGCATCGTCGTCGGCTCGACGCACCGCCGGGTCCTTGCCGTCGCACCGCTCGCCGGGGCCTGCTTCATGGTCTGGGTCGATCTCGTCGCCCGTACCGCGTTCGCCCCCGAGGAACTGCCGCTCGGGGTCATCACCGCACTCATCGGCGTACCGGTGTTCATCGTGCTGATGCGCCGCCGCGGCTATCTGTTCGGAGGGCGGTAGATGACCCTCGTACTGCGGGATCTCTCGGTCGAGGCGGCCGGGCGTGCTCTGGTGGACCGGCTGAACATCGAGGTGGAGGCGGGGCGGATCGTCGGGCTCGTCGGCCCGAACGGCAGCGGCAAGTCCACCGCCCTGCGCTGCGTCTACCGGGCGCTGAGACCGACATCGGGCGCCGTGCTCCTGGACGGCTCCGACCTGACGTCGCTCAAGCTGCGCGACAGCGCCCGGTCGATCGCCGCGCTCACCCAGGAGAGCCACACCGAACTCGACTTCACCGTCGAGGAGGTCGTGGCCCTCGGGCGCGCCCCGCACGCACGCGGCAACCAGCCCCTCACCGCACGCGAACGCGACCTGTGCGGAGAGGCGATGGACCGCCTCGACGTCACCCATCTCGCGGATCGCAGCGTGCTCACCCTCTCCGGCGGCGAGCGGCAGCGCGTGCTCGTGGCGCGGGCCCTCGTCCAGGAACCCCGCGTCCTGGTACTCGACGAGCCGACCAACCACCTGGACATCCGCCACCAGGTGGAGCTCCTCTCCTTCTTGCGCGGCTCCGGCCTCACCGTGCTCACGGCCCTGCACGACCTCAATCTGGCGGCCGCCGCCTGCGACAGCATCGCCGTCCTCAGCTCCGGCTCCCTGGTCACGACGGGGACCCCGGAGGAAGTCCTGAACCCCGAGCTGATCCGCAAGGTGTTCGGCGTCGACGCCACCGTCGTGCACCACCCGCGCACCGGGACGCCCCAACTCGTCTACGACCTCGCCCCCACCGGCACCCCGGCACCCGCCGACGCCCTGGCAGAAGGACCGCACTCATGATCCGACCACCGCAGCCCCGCGCCCTGGCAGCCGCCGTGCTCCTGACGACCGGGCTCCTGACCACCGGCTGCGGCGCCGAGGTCGAGCCGACGGCCAAGAACAAGGCGAAGACGGTCACCGTCTCCAACTGCGGCAAGGACGTCACGTACACACGTCCCGAGCGTCCGGTGGCCTACGACGTCAGCGGCGCCGAGAAGATGTTCTCCCTCGGCCTCGCCGACCGGATGCGCGGCTACGTCATGAACAAGCTCGGCGACCCCTCCATCAAGGGCTCGCCCTGGCGCGACGACTACGCCGACGTGGAGCGCCTCGGCACCGAACGCATCACCCGGGAGATCGTGGTCGACGCCAAGGCCGACTTCGTCTTCGCCGGATGGAACTCCGGCTTCAGTGAGGAGCGCGGCATCACGCCCGCCCTCCTGAAGAAGGTCGGATCCGCCAGCTATCTGCACACCGAGACGTGCTGGGACTACGGCGACAAGAGCGTCGACGTCACGCCCCTGGAGGCGCTCTACACGGACCTGGACAACCTGGGCCGGATCTTCGGCGTGGAGAAGCGGGCCGGGAAGGTCGTCTCCGACCTCAAGGGGCGCGTCACCGCCCTGAAGAAGACCTGGCCCGAGAAGGGCGACCCGGCCAAGGTCTTCGTCTACGACTCGGGAACCGACCAGCCCTTCACGGCCGGACGCCACGCGGCGCCGAACGACATCATCAGGGCCGCAGGCGGCACCAACGTCTTCGACGGCCTGGACAAGGGATGGACGACGGTGGGCTGGGAGCCCGTGATCAAAGCCAAGCCTGAGGTCATCGTCATCATCGACTACGCCGACCAGCCGGCGAAGGAGAAGATCGCCTACCTCAAGTCGCTCTCCAGCCTGAAGTCGGTCCCGGCCGTGAAGGAGAGCCGCTTCTTCGTCATGTCCTACGGCGACGCCGTCAGCGGCCCGCGCAACGTCAAGGGCGCGGAGCGCCTGGGCGGCTACCTCCGGTCGGTCGGACGGTGACCCCCCTGCGTACGGAAACAGCCCCCGCGGCCACCGTCCACGGACACATCACCGACGCGATGAAAGCCCCCGACCTGCTGCGGCTCACCGACAACGTCGTGCTCGCGCGCTTCGAGACGATGAAGGTGTATGCGGCGCTCGGCGCGGTCCGCACCCTCCTCGAACGCGGCACCGTACGGCCCGGCCAGACCCTCGTCGACAGCTCCAGCGGCATCTACGCCCTTGCCCTCGCCATGGCCTGCCACCGCTACGGCCTCGGGTGCCACATCGTCGCCTCCACGACCGTCGACGCGGCGATGCGCGCCCAGCTGGAGATCCTCGGCGCCACGGTGGACCAGATGCCGTCCTCCGACAGCCTGCGCCTGGACCAGGAGCGGCGGGTTCGGCGCGTGCGGCAACTGCTGGTGGAGCGGACCGACGTGCACTGGATGCGGCAGTACCACGACAACGTCCACTACACCGGCTACGAGGAGTTCGCGGACCTGGTGGAGGCCGCGTTGCCCGACGCCCCGCTCACCGTGGTCGGCGCCGTCGGCACCGGCGCCTCCACCGGCGGCCTTGTCCAGCCGCTGCGCCAACGCGGCCGTGATGTGCGGTTGTTGGGGCTGCAGCCCTTCGGCAGCGTCACGTTCGGCAGCGAGGACTTCAGCGACCCCGAGGCGATCATCGCCGGGATCGGCAGCTCGATCCCCTTCGACAATGTCCGCCACGACCTCTACGACACCCTTCACTGGGTCGACTTCCGGCACGCCATGGCGGGAGCCGTGGATCTGTTGCGCGCCCACGCGGTGTTCGCAGGTCTATCCACCGGAGCGGCCCACCTCGTCACGGCCTGGGAGGCGGCCCGCAACCCGGACCGCACGCACCTGGTGATCGGCGCCGACACGGGACACCGCTACACCGAACGGGTCTTCTCCCGTCACCAGGAGGCGCTCGACCCGCGCACCCTCAAGCCGCACCAGATCACGGACCTCGCCGACCTCGCCCTGCCGTGGTCGGCGATGGAGTGGAACCGCCGCAGTTACGACGTACGCACGAAGAAGCACGAGAAGGAGGGGAAGGCATCGTGACCATCGCCGCCCTGGAAGCACTCACCTTCGGCCTCGGGCGCCTGGTGGAGGCGGCCGGTGCCGCCGGACACCGGGTCTGCCTGCTCACCGGCAACCGAGCCGTCTACCGGCATGAACTGGACCGCCTGGAACCGGGGGCGCTCGACATCGTCGACGTCGACACCCGCGACGCGGCCGTGTCCGCCGAGGCCCTGGCCGCCGTGCCCGGCCTGAAGGGGCTCATCAACTCGACCGACACCTGGAGCGTGCCGGGCGCGGATCTCGCCGCCGAACTCGGACTGCCGGGACCCGACCCGGCCGCTGTCCGGCTCCTGCGGGACAAGTCCCGGGTGCGCAACCTCCTCCACGAACAGAACCTGAGCCGCGGCCCCGCCCTCACGATTCCGGCCGGCCCCGCGGCGGCCGACGAGGTGCTCCAGCAGATCGGTCTGCCGGTGGTCCTCAAGGACTCCGCGGGCACCTCCTCGCGCAACGTCTGGCTGATCCGCGACGAGCGGCAGCTGCACGCAGCTCTCCGCGAAGCCGCCCAACGCCCCCTCTCCGGGCGGCTGTTCGCGGAGCCCTTCTTCGCCGGGCCCGTCTACAGTGCGGAGACGCTCAGCTGGGCGGGTGAGACGAAACTCCTGGGTGTCCTCAGCCGTCAGATGTCTCACGAGCCGTCCGTCCGCGAGGAGGCCGCCGCCTTCCCCGTCGGACTGCCGGAGGCGGAATTCGCCCTGATCCAGGACTGGGTGGGGCGCGTCCTGAAGACGGCGGGTCACGACGCGGGCTTCGCGCACGTCGAGTTCGTCCTCACCGCCGAAGGGCCGGAACTCGTCGAGATCAACCGCCGCATCGGCGGCGCACTCGTCGGCGAGGCACTGTGCCGCGCCCTGCGCACCAACGTGTACGACGCGATGGTCGCCGTGGCGCTGGGAGTGCGCCCCGTCCTGCTCGACGCACCCGCTGCCACGGGCTCCGCCACGGGATTCGTCCTCGTCTACCCCGACCGCCCCGGCACCCTCACGGGATGGACCGGCGTGGACGGCCTCGCCGCCTTCCCCGGCTCGCCCGAGTGGTACCCAACCGCGGCCCCCGGTGACCGTCTGGAGCACATGAGCGATCAGCGAGGCTGCACCGGCATCGTCCTGGCCGAGGGCGCGACGGCGGAACTCGCCCTGCACCGCGCGCTGAGTGCGGCCGGAAGCATACGGCCGCTCGTTGCCGCCCACGCCCCGAAGTGACGCTGCCCGGGAAGCCGCGCGGGCGCCTGCGATCCGGCCTCGCGCGGCTCACCGGGCCGCAACGCTTCCTGCTCGCCGGATCGTTCCTGATCCCGCTCGGCAGCTTCGCCGTCCTGCCCTTCATGTCGGTGCTGCTCCACGAACGGCTCGGCATGGGCCTTGGCGCGGTCGGCGTCGTGCTCGCCGTCGCCTCGCTGGTGCAGTTCTCGGGCGGCGTGGTGGGCGGCGCGATCGCCGAGCGCATCGGGCTGCGGCGCACGATGCTGCTCGCTCTGGTGATCCGCACGGCGGGGTTCGCCTGCTTCCTGCCAGGTCTGAGTCACCCGGCTGCCGCCGTCTTCGCGCTCTTCCTGGTCTCCGCCGGCGCCGCGCTCTATCTACCCGCGAACAAGGCCTACTTGATACACGAGACACACGGGATGGACGCGGCCGATGAGGAGCAGCGACCCCTGCTGTTGTCCGCGAGCAGCTCCGCGCTGAACGCGGGCATCGCCCTGGGACCGCTGGCGGCGGCCCCCTTCGTCCTCAGCGCATCGGCCGGACTCTTCACCGCGGTCACCGCGCTGTTCGCGGGGATCACCGTGGGCCATGCGCTCCTGCCGAGGGAGAGCCCGGGCCACGGACAGGCCATCGGGGCCGGACAAGAACAAGCGGCACCGCGCCGCCGCGAAAGGGCGTTCGCCGGTCTTGCCGTACTGCCCTTCGCGACCACCGTGCTGAGCCTGTACGTCTTCATGTTCTTCCAGCACTACCTCGCGCTGTACGCGGTGCCGCGCACCTCGACGACGTACTACGGCCTGGTCCTCGCGCTCTACGCCCTTCTGCTCGTCGTCGCGCAGCCCCTCCTCTCGGACTGGATCGCGCGCCTGCCCTACGTCCGCGCCCTGTGGCTCGGCTTCGGCGCGATGGCCGCAGGCATGGCCACGCTCGCCGTCGGGAACCACGCCGCGATCCTGGGCGGATCCCTGCTCGTCTGCCTCGGTGAGATCGTCCTCTTCCTCAAGAACGACCTCGAAGCCTTGGCCCGGTCGCCCCGCGCACCCGCCGTCGTGTTCGGCCGCCAGCGGCTCGCGGCCGGAATCGGCGCCTTTGCCAGCGGAGTCGCCGGAGGCGAGGGCTACCAGCTGGCCGAACGCGCCGACAGCGCCGGACTGTTCTGGCTCGCGGTCGCCGGACAGTGCGTGCTGCTGCCGCTGTTCCTGAGGCGCCGCTCTCGCCGGCTCGCGGTCACAGGCCGAGGTCGCTGAGGCCGGGGTGGTCGTCCGGGCG
This sequence comes from Streptomyces sp. NPDC056486, assembly GCF_042795295.1. Classification (NCBI taxonomy): domain Bacteria; kingdom Bacillati; phylum Actinomycetota; class Actinomycetes; order Kitasatosporales; family Streptomycetaceae; genus Streptomyces; species Streptomyces sp. NPDC056486. The sequence goes on along the minus strand of NZ_JBHTSF010000003.1, from coordinate 207,305 downwards.
GCGGCCGAGCGGCCAGTGGTACTTGCGGTCGGACTCCTGGATGGGGAGGTCGTTGATGCAGGCGTGCCGGACGCGCATCAGGCCGTCGTCGTCGAACTCCCAGTTCTCGTTTCCGTACGAGCGGTACCAGTGGCCGGAGTCGTCGTGCCATTCGTAGGCGAAGCGCACCGCGATGCGGTTGCCGTCGTACGCCCACAGTTCCTTGATGAGGCGGTAGTCGAGTTCGCGGTCCCACTTGCGGGACAGGAAAGCGGCGATGGCGTCGCGTCCTGTCACGAACTCCGCGCGGTTTCGCCAGCGGGAGTCCTTGCTGTAGGCGAGTGCCACCTTCTCGGGATCGCGGGTGTTCCAGCCGTCCTCGGCCAGGCGGACCTTCTCGGCCGCGGTCTCGCGGGTGAAGGGCGGAACGGGGGGTCGTGCGGACATGGCTCACTCCTGAACGCGGCGGCGATACGGAGTCACGACCGTGAGAACGACCGTTCTCCGCCGGGGTGCTCACGATAGGAGAACGTGCGTTCTCGCGCAAGGATGCGGGCTCACCCCGCCCGGTAGTAGGGTTAGAGAACGCCCGTTCTCTAACCCTGTCCCGCCTCTCGACCGGAGCTCTCGTGGATCGCCCCGCAGCGGAAGTCAGGCTCCTTGACGCCGCCGAGGAGCTCTTCTACGAGCGCGGCATCCAGGCCGTGGGCATGGACCAGGTGCGTGCGGCATCGGGCGTCTCGCTCAAGCGGCTGTACCAGCTCTACCCGTCGAAATCGGAACTGGTCCTGGCCTGTCTCGAGCGCCGCGACCTCCGCTGGCGGACCCGGCTCGCCGAGTACGCGGAGAGCCGGCCGGACGGGGTGGAGCGCGTCCTCGCCGTCTACGACTGGCTGTACGAGTGGTTCTGTGAGCCGGACTTCCGGGGCTGCGCCTTCATCAACTCGTTCGGTGAACTCGGGGCCGTCGACCCGGCGGTGGCCGACACCGTCCGCGCGCACAAGAGCGCCTTCCATGACTACATGGCCGGACTTGTGGCCGCCGCGGGCGAATCGGGGCAGACTGTCGGCGCGTTGGTCCTGCTCGCGGAGGGGGCCATGACCACGGCCGCGATATCAGGTTCACCCGAACCGGCGCGCCAAGCACGCCTGGGCGCCGCCCGGTTGCTGGCCGTGCGGCAACAGTGATCGCCGGTCGCTCGACAGGAAGAAGGCTGATGGCGAAGACGTATCGCATCGGTTTCGGCACGCGCCTCATCAACGGTGTGTTCCGGACGATGACCCGGTTCGGGATCGGCAAGAGCTACCGGTACATCCTGACCGTGCGCGGCAGGAAGTCGGGCCGTCTGTTCTCCACCCCGGTCGACGTGATGTCAGCCGGGGGCGAGCGCTGGGTCGTCGGCGCCTACGGGGTGAGCAACTGGGTGCGCAACGCCCGTGCGGCCGGGCAGATCGACCTCAGCAGGGGAGGCAAGTCCGAGACCGTGCGCGTGATCGAGCTCGGTCCCGAAGAGAGCGTCCCCGTCCTTCGTCAGTACTGGCGGGAAGTGCCCGTCACCCGCGCGTACTTCGACGTGACGGGCGACTCGACGGACGAGGAGTTCGCCGCGGAGTCGCCACGTCACCCGGTGTTCCGGCTGGCGTAAGCCGAGTCAGCCCGCCTCTGCCCCGGTGTGCAGTGCCAGGGCACCGCGTGCGGGAAGGGTCGTCTCGATCTTCCCGTCGTCGCCGACGGTGACCGTGTTGCCGTCACAGCTGTCCGGGGATGCCTTGGCGACATTGCAGTACGTGCCGCCGGGCAGTGACGTCGTGAACGTCTGGGTCAGCTCGCCGTCGCCGTTGTTGAGGGCGACGAACCCCTTGTCGCCGCGGCCGAAGGCGAGGGCGCTGCCGCCGTTGTCCCACCAGTCGGTCAGCTCGGCGGCGCCCACCTCGTTGCGGAACCCGACCAGGCCGGTGATCGCCTGCTGGGTGTGCGTGTTCGTCCAGCCGTCCGCGCCGCTCGGCGGGCCCGCGTCCTTCTCGGACCACTCGTAGCCGGAGTACACGTTCGGTGAGCCGTAGGGGGACGCCAGCATGAAGACGTTGGCCAGGGAGTAGGCCGCGCCGTCCTTGTAGGTGAGCGTCGAGCCATTGCGTTCGGTGTCCCAGTTGTCGACGAACGTACGGGCCGAACCGCTGCCCAGCTTGCCGTCCGCGACCGACTTCAACTGCGCGATGTCGCCGCCCTGGAAGGCGCTCTTGAGGTGCCCGCCGTAGCGGAACTCGTCGACGTCCCCGACGCCGGTGTACTCGTCGGGCTGGACTGCCTCCCCGCCTCCGTGGATGACTTCCGAGACCCAGAATCCGGGGTCGCTCATCTTGCCCTTGATGGCGGCGACGTCGTCGGCCGCCATGTGCTTGGCGGCATCGATGCGGAAGCCGTCCACGCCGAGGGACCGCAGGTCGTCGAGGTAGGCGGCGATGGTGCCGCGCACGGCGTCGCTGCCGGTGTCGAGGTCCGCGAGGCCCACCAGTTCGCAGTTCTGGACGTTGTCGCGGTTGGTGTAGTCGTTGATGCTCGTGCGGCAGGTGTGGAAGTCCGCGTCCTGGAAGTAGCCGGGGTAGTCGTACTTGCCGTACTTCGTGCCACCGGTACCTGTTCCGGCTCCGGCCGCCATGTGGTTGACGACGGCGTCCGCGATGACCTTGACGCCCGCCTGGTGACAGGCGTCGACCATGCTCTTGAAGGCGGCGCGGTCGCCGAGGCGGCCCGCGATCTTGTAACTGACGGGCTGGTACGAGGTCCACCACTGGTCGCCCTGGATGTGTTCGGAGGCGGGTGACACCTGGACGTATCCGTAGCCCGCCGGGCCGAGTTGCTCGCTGCAGGCCTTGCCCACGTCCGCGAACTGCCGCTCGAACATGGTGGCGGTGACGGTCTTGTCGCCGGGCGGTGTCGCCTGTGACTGCGAGGGTGCGAACGTCGCGAGGCCGGCCGCGGCCAGGACCCCGGCCGACGTCGCGCCGAGGAGGCGGGAACGGTGCTGCATCGTGCGGCTCCTTCGGGAGCGGGCACAGGTGTGCCCTGAGAAGGGCAGTTGCTCGTGGGGGAGGCTGCCGTGGGGGGATTCCGATTCGGAGCCTGCCGTTCACGCATGTACGCGTCAATACTTTCTGCAAGAATTTTCAACTAAGCGGCTACGCGTGCAAGAAGTTGCAGATGGGTGCGCGGATTCAGTTCTTACTCGGGGGTAGGCTCGCCGCTTTCCTTGTTATACGGTCTGTCTAACAAGCGGGCCGCGGCGCGTTGTGGGACGGCGCCCCGGTCCGTTGCCTGAGCGAACACGAGAACGTACGCATCAGAGTCAAGGAGCCGCAGCATGGCAAGCAGCACTGTTCGGCCGACATCGCAGGGCCACCCCGCGGATCATCCCCAAGAGGACGACGTGGCCCGGCGGTTGCTCGATTCGGCCGCCGAGCTGGCCTACGACCCGGCCACCGAGGTGGACTGGGACACTCCCCTCGACCGGGACTTCCACGGGGCGAGCCCGGAGTGGTGCTCCCTGTACGGCACGGCGTACTGGCAGGAGCTCACCGACGCGCAGCGCAAGGAGCTGACGCGGCAGGAGGCCGCCTCGGTGGCCAGCACGGGCATCTGGTTCGAGATGATCCTCCAGCAGATGGTGCTCCGCGACGTGTACATGAAGAACCCGGCCAGCGACGAAGTGCAGTGGGCGCTCACGGAGATAGCCGAGGAGTGCCGGCACTCGATCATGTTCGCCCGCGGCGCCCAGAAGCTGGGCGCGCCCGCCTACCGGCCCAAGCGGTTCGCGATGGAACTCGGCCGGGCGTTCAAGACGGTGGCCTTCGGAGAGGCCGCGTACGCCGCGATCCTCGTGGCCGAAGAGGTGCTCGACGTCATGCAGCGCGACTGGATGCGCGACGAGCGCGTCGTGCCGTTCGTCCGCACGATCAACAACATCCATGTCGTCGAGGAGTCGCGGCACATGAAGTTCGCCCGCGACCAGACGACCAAGCGGCTCTCCGGGGCGGGTCCGCTGCGCCGCCGGATCAACGCGTTCGTCGTCGCGATCGCCTCGTACTACATCGTCACCAGCATGGTGAACCCCAAGGTCTACGCGAACGCCGGGCTCGACGAGAAGCGCGCCCTCGCCGAGGCGAAGGACAACGAGCACCACAAGTCCATGATGCGATCCAGCTGTTCGGGCCTCATGGAGTTCCTGGCCTCATCGCGCCTGCTCACCAAGCCGGCCCTGGCCTTCTACAAGCGCGCCCACCTCATCTGAGCCGTTCCGAGCCGAGCGAGTCGAGCCGACGACATGACCTCCTACGCCATCACCCAGACCTGCTGCAACGACGCCACGTGCGTCGCCGTGTGCCCGGTCAACTGCATCCACCCGACGCCGCAGGAGCGGGCGTTCGGCAGCACCGAGATGCTGCACATCGACCCCGCGACCTGCATAGGCTGCGGCGCCTGCGCCGACGCCTGCCCGGTCGAGGCGATCTTTCCGGTGGACAGCCTGCCCGTCGCGCAGCGGGAGTACGCGACGATCAACGCGGCGTACTTCGCGGACCAGGAACCCGAACCGGCCCCGGACGGGCCGAACTTCCACGCCTGGGACGAGCCGTCCTTCCCGCGCGTCCTGCCATCGGACTTCGCGCCGCTGAAGGTCGCCGTCGTCGGCACAGGACCTGCCGGGATGTACGCGGTCCAGGATCTGCTCCTGCACACCAGCGCCGAAGTGACGCTGATCGACCGGCTGCCGGTGACCGGCGGACTCGTACGCTTCGGCGTGGCACCGGACCATCCCGCCACCAGGAAGGTCGGCGACACCTTCGCGCGGTTCCACACGCATCCCAGGGTGCGGATGCATCTGGGGCTCGACGTGGGCGCCGACGTCACCGCGCAGGAGCTTGCCGCACACCATGACGCGGTCATCTACGCCGTGGGCGCGTCGGCCGACCGCACGCTGGCGGTGCCGGGCGAGGAGCTGCCCGGCAGCATCTCCGCGAGGGCCTTCGTCGCCTGGTACAACGGCCACCCGGACGCCGCGCCGGGCGCGATCGACCTTTCCGCCGAGCGCGTGGTCGTCGTCGGCAACGGCAACGTCGCTCTCGACGTCGCCCGGATCCTGCTCGCCGACCCCGACAGCCTCGCCCGCACCGACATCGCCGACCACGCGCTGGCGGCGCTGAAGTCCTGCAAGGTGCGCGAAGTGGTCCTGCTCGGACGGCGAGGCCCCGAGGACGCCGCGTACACCAGGTCCGAACTGCTCGCCCTGAAGCAGATTCCGGGCCTGGACCTGGTCGTCGACGATCACGATCCCCGGACCGGTCCGGCCATCGACGCGTCCGGTCCGAAGTCCGACCCCAAGTCCGACCCGAAGGGCAGGGCAGCTCTCCTGCGAGGCGTCACGCGCGCCCGCGTCGACTGGGCTCAGGCCCCCGCTCCGGGCCGTCGCTTCGTGCTCCGATTCCACTCCGCTCCGATGGAGATGCTCGGCGAGGAAGCCGTCCAGGGCATGCGCGTCGTGGAGGCGTCGGGGGAGCGGACGATACGGACAGACATGGTACTGCGCGCCATCGGCTACCGCGGAGTGCCGGTCGAGGGCCTGCCCTTCGACGAGACCACCGGCACCGTGCCGCACGAGGGCGGCAGGGTGACCGGACAGCCGGGGGCCTACGTCGTGGGCTGGATCAAGCGTGGGCCGAGCGGCGGCATCGGCGCCAACCGCACCTGCGCCGCCGAGACGATCACCACGCTCCTCGCCGACGCGGTCTCCGGCGCCCTGCCCGCGCCGCGGCGTGCGCCGAAGGCCTTCCACCGGCTCGCCCGGCGCCGCAGCCGCGGAGGGAGCGCCGCGCCGATCCGCTAGCGGTGGCTCAGGTGGCACGGGTTTCGGCCAGGGTGTGCGCGGCCAGGGCGCCCAGGTGTCCGTGCCCAGGCCGTGCTCGGACGTGAGCCGGCCGACGAGCGGTCGTCCGGAGTGCCCTGGGTCACGTGCTCCGACCCGCAGGGTGAGCAGCCCCGGCTGCAGCCGCTCGGTGCCCGGACGGCGGATGGCGGATGGCCTGATTCCCTTGGTGTACACGTGAGTTGATAGTGGGCAGACGTAGTATGACCAGCCGATCGGGGGACCGAGGGCGGTGGGGGCTGCGCGGGGCAAGGACCCATGGAGACGGGCGTGAACACGGACACCGACTACCGTTTGCTGGGCCCGGTCGAAGCGTGGCGTGCGGGCCGTCGGCTCGCCCTTGGCGGGCCCAAGCCCCGGGCGCTGCTCGCCGCGCTCCTCCTGGAGCCGGGCCGCGTGGTGTCCGTCGACGCGCTGATCGACGCCATCTGGGGCGACCGGCCGCCGGACACGGCGCGCTCCCTGATCCAGTCGTACGTCTCCGCGCTGCGCCGCGCGCTGTCCGCCGATGCCATCGAGACGCGGCCGCCGGGCTATCTGGTCCACGCGGACGCCGACCTCGTCGACCGCGCCGAGTTCGACCGCCTTGCCGCACAGGGCAGGCAGTCCGCGGCCGACGGCGATCACGCCGTGGCCGCACGGCTGTTGGGGGATGCCCTCGCCCTGTGGCGCGGCCCCGCACTCGGCGGGATCGGTGAAACGCTGCGGGCCATGGCCGACCAGCTGGACGAGGAGCGGCAAGCGGCTTTGGAGGAGCGGATCGCCGCGGAGCTGACACAGACGGGCCGCGAGCGGGAACTGGTCGCCGAACTCACCGCGCTGGTCGCCACGCACCCCACACGGGAGCGACTGCGTGGCCAACTGATGCTCTCCCTCTATCGGTTGGGACGTCAGGCCGACGCACTCGCGGTGTACGTGGAAGGCCGCGACGTACTCGCCGACGAGCTCGGAATCGATCCCGGCCCCGACCTCAGACGGATGTACGAGGCGATCCTGAGGGCGGACGAAGCGCTGCTGCCGGTCGCGGGGGACAGCCCCGACCTCGCCGCCTCCAGAGATGCCTTCACCGTCCCGGTGGCGGCCCTCCTGCCGCCCGACATCGGCGACTTCACCGGCCGTGACACCCAGCTCGCCGAGATACGGGCCGCGTTGTCGGGACCCCACGAGGCCATGCCGGTCGTCGTGCTTTCCGGGCCCGGTGGCGTCGGCAAGTCCACCCTGGGCGTCAGGGTGGCGCACCAGGTCGCCGAGGCGTACCCGGACGGCCAGCTGTACGCCGAATTGCGGGGCGCCACCGACCCCGTGGCACCCGGCGAAGTGCTCGGGCGTCTGCTCTACGCCCTGGGAGCCGTTCCGCCCGACGGGGACGCCGAGCGCCGTGATCTCTTCCGCAGTCTGGTCGCGGGGCGCCGCGTCCTGCTCGTGCTCGACGACGCGGGCAGCGAGTCCCAGGTGCGCCCGCTGCTTCCGGGGAGCGCCACCTGCGGGGTGCTCATCACCGGGCGGGCGCGCCTGGGCGCCCTGCCCTGCACCCACCGCGCCGATCTCGACGTACTCGACACGGAGCCCGGGGCCGACCTCCTCGGCCGCGTCGCCGGGGAGCGGCGTGTCAGGGAGGAGCCGGACGCCGCCCGGCGCATCGTCGAGCTGTGCGGCGGTCTCCCGCTCGCCATCCGGATCGCCGGTGCCCGCCTCGCCACCCGCCGGCACTGGACGGCACGCATGCTCGCCGACCGGCTCGCCGACGAACACCACCGCCTGGACGAACTCGCCGTCGGTGACCTCGAAGTACGGGCCGGACTCGGCATGAGCTACCGGGCCCTCGACGCCCCCGCCCGCACCGCCCTGCGCCGCCTCGGCCTGCTCGCCGCGCCCGACGTGGCCGCGTGGGTGGTGACCGCGCTGCTCGACGTGCCGGAGGCCGAGGCGGACCGCGTCGTGGAACAGCTCATCGACGCCCAGCTCCTGCACTGCACCGGCGTCGACCGCGCGGGTCAGCCCCGCTACCGCCCCCACGACCTGGTGCGGGTGTACGCCGCCGAACGCGCCGACGCCGAGGACCCGCCCGCCGAACGGGCCGCCGCCGTCGGCCGCGCACTGGGCGCCTGGCTCTGGCTCACCGGCCGCGCCGCGTCCGCGACACCGTCCGGCGCCGTCGAACTGCACCGCGGGCTCCTCGACTCCAGCGGCTCGGGCGGACCCGCCGCGATCGCCCTGCGCCGGCTCGTCAGACCCGTCGGCCCTGAAGCCACCCAGCGGGCCCTCGCCGACCCGGCCGCCTGGTTCGAGGCCGAGGCCGACGCGATAGCCGCCGCCGTCGAACGCGCCGCATCCCTCGACCTGCACACCCTCTCCTGCGAGGCGGCGGCCGCCCTGTGCTCCTCCGCCTACACCGTCGGCAACCGCTTCGAAGCCTGGTGGCGCACCCACGACGCGGCGCTGGCCGCGGCCCGCCGCGCCGAGGACAGAGCGGGAGAGGCGCTGCTGCTCATCGGCCTGGGTCAACTCCGCTACGAACAGGACCGGTTCACCGACTCCCAGCGCTACTTCACGCAGGCGGCCGGACTCTGTGCCGAACTCGGCGACGTACGCGGCCGGGCCGCCGCCTTCGCCGGGCTCGGCAGCGCCCGGCGGGAAGCGGGGCGGCTGCGCGACGCGCAGGAGACGCTCGTCCGCGCCGTCGAGGGATTCCGTCAGCTGGGCGACGACCCGGGCATCGGCCTCTCCTGCAGGTACGCCGGATCCGTCCAGCTCGAACTCGGCGACTTCGAGGCCTCCCGCGCCTTCCTCGACGAATCGCTGCGGGCCTACCGCAGGCTCGGCAGCCGCCGCGGCGAGTCCCTCACGCTGCGCTCGATCGGCCTGGTGCACCGCGCGCTCGGCGAGTACGCGGCGGCGGAGGAACTCTCCGGCCGTGCGGTGGACCTCCTGAGCACCCTGGGGGACCCGCTCATGCTCGCCTACGCGATGCAGGCGCGTGCCAAGTCCCGTATCAGGCTGGGCCGTTCGGCCGAAGCGGCGGCCGATATCCGCAGCGTCCTCGACGTCTGCCGCGGCCAGCGCGACCGCTTCGGCGAGGCGCTCGGCCTGCGCACCTTAGGCGAGTGCGAGCTGGCCGCGGGCCGCCTCGACACCGCCGAGCAGCACCTGACCGCGGCCGCCGCCCTCTGGAACGACCTGGAGCTCCCGCTGCCCCGCGCCCGTACCCTGCGCGATCTCGCCGCGGCGCGGGAAGCCGCCGGGGACCGGGCGGGGGCAGGTGCGTTGCGCGCCGAGGCGCGGGAGGTCTTCACGGCGTACGAGGCACGCGAACGGAACGAGCCGGGGCTCTGAGTCCGCTCGCAGTCCCCGGGCGGACGAGCGCTACGAGGTGTGTTCGAGGTCGTCGACGAGGTCGTCGACAACGGTGTGGAGCTGTTCGCTGATGTAGAAGTGATCGCCGTCGTAGCGGTGCGCGGTGCAGGTGGCCGCTGTCCAGTTCCGCCACCCCTGCATTTCCTCCGGCGGGGCGATGAGGTCGGCCGTGGCGGCGAAGGCGGAGACCGGCTGGGCCAGTTCTTCGGGTGGGCGTCGGCCGAGTCCCTGGTAGAGCCGGGCGTCGGCGCGGATGAGGCGGGTGAAGGCCGCCATGGCCTCCTGGTCGTGGTCGAGTTCGCCGGGAATGGCTCCGGCGCCGAGTCGGCGGTACGCCTCGTCGGGGTCGGCGAGCAACGCGGGGAGCGTGTCCTGCCAGTAGGCGTGGTCGGGTGCGGGGATGGCGGAGACCCCGAGGCGGTGGGGCGGCCGGCCCGCCCGGGTGAGGGCCCGGGCGGCCTCGAAGGCGTAGACGCCGCCGCTGGAATGGCCGAGGAAGGCGGTCGGCCGGTCGTCACGGGTGGCGGCGAGTTCGCGGGCCGTCATCCTGGTGAGCCGGATGAGGTCGCTGACAGGCTGCTCGTGCGTACGGGAGCCTCGGCCGGGCGGCTGAACCACCCAGACGTCTGCCCTGGGCCGGTCCGGGGTGCCGAGCGCGCGGGCGTAGAAGCTCGCCTGACCGCCCGCGTGCGGGAAGACGACCACACGGAACGGCGCCTGAGGGGCGGGCGCGATGTTCACCAGCCAGTCGGTCATCGGGCGTGCTCCTTGGGCAGTGCGGCAAGCAGCCGGTTCGACAGGTCGGTGATGCCCCGGCTCGAGATGATCTCAAGGACCGGGAGGTGGACGCCCAGCGCCTGGTGGAGCCGGACCGACAACTCGGTGGCCAGCAGGGAGTCGATGCCGAGCCGGTCGAGGGGGATGCCGGGATCGAGCCGGTCAGGTGGGGTCTTCGTGATGGCGGTGATCATCGATGTGATGGTCCCGGTGGCGAGCGTATGTGCCTGCTCGGGGGTGGCCGCCGCGAACTTCTGCGCCAGGGGGGCGTCCTGGGCCAGGCCGGGCTCCGCGCCGGGCTGTGTGAACCGGGCGGACGCGCAGCCGGGGAACATCGCCGCCAAGCGGGCCCAGTCGGCGCGGGCGATGACGAGGTGCGCGGTGTCGTGGCCGATGACCAAGGCGTGGCCGAGGGCGTGCAGCGCCTCCTGAGGGTCGATCGGTTCGAGTCCGAGCCCGGTCAGGGAATCGGTGAGGCCGTCGCGGGCGACGACGCCCAGGTCGGCGACGGGGCCCCAGCCGACGGCCAGGGCGGGCAGTCCGAGGCGCCGTCGGCGGGCGGCCACTGCTTCGAGGCAGAGGTTTGCGGCCCCGTAAGCGCTCTGGAGCCGGTTGCCGATCAGCGCGGCGATGGACGAGTAGAGGACAAAGTGGTCGAGGTCCAGGTGCCGGGTGAGACGGTCGAGCAGCACCGCGCCCTGGACCTTGGGGGCGAGCACGGCGGCGAACCGTTCAGGGGTGAGGTCCCGCAACGGTGCGTCGTCGTAGTGCGCTGCGCAGTGGAAGACCCCCTTGAGCCCGTTCGGTGCCTGCGAAGCGCGGTGTACGGCGGCCGTCATCGCGGCCGGGTCCGTGGCGTCCGCGGCGAGGACCGCGGTGTCGGCGGGCAGCGGGTCCTTGGCGGTTCCGGTGCGGCCCGTGACCACGATGTGCCCCGCTCCCCGTTCGTGGAGCCAGCGCGCGGTCGCAGCTCCGAACCCTCCGGTGCCGCCGGTGACGAGGTAGCCGCCCTCGGGATCGAAGCCCGGCTCAGCCGCCGTGGGCCGAGGCGTTGCCGTGAGGTCGACGACGAGCTTGCCGGTGTGGGCGGACCGCTTGAGGAGGGTGAACGCCGCGTCCAGCTCACCAGACGGAAATACCTGGTGGGGGAGGGGAGGGACGGAACCGTCGGCTGCCAGAGTGGCGACCTGCGCCAGCACCTCCCGGGCCGTGTCGGGGTGACGTTCGACGAGTTGGGCGAGGTCCACGGAGAAGTACGACAGGGTGTTCAGGAAAGGGCGTAGCCGCAAGTGCCTGTCCGCGTACAGATCCCGCTTGCCCAGTTCGACGAACCTCCCGTCGGGGGCCAGGAGTTCCAGGGCAGCGGCGGCGGCCTCACCGGTGAGCGAGTTGAGGACCACGTCCACACCGCGGCCACCGGTGACCGCCCGGACCTGGTCGGCGAAGGCCGGTGAACGGGAGTCGAAGGCGTGCCACGCGCCGAGGGACCGTACAAGATCCCGCTTCTTCTCGCTCCCGGCCAGGGCGATCACCCGGGCCCCGGCACGCCGGGCCAGAGCCATGGCGGCCTGTCCGACACCACCGGCCGCGGCGGGGAGCAGCAGCGTCTCTCCCGGTGCCAGCCGTGCCAGCACGTCGAGACCGTAGTGCGCGGTGGCGTACGCCAGGGGCAGGGCGGCCGCCTCGGTGAACGTCATGCCCTCGGAGATCGCTGCCGTGGCCGACGCCTGTGCCACGGTGTGGGTGGCCATCGAGCCCGGTGCGATGGCGAGCACCCGCTCACCGGGTGCGAACTCCCGCACCCCGGCGCCGACCGCGGCGACGAACCCGGCACATTCCTGGCCGAACAGCGGCGTGCCGTCCGTGTCCCCGCCACGCCGGTCGATCTGGCCGTGCTCCGCACGCATCAGGCCGGTGGCGAGCATGACGTCCTTGTAGTTCAGACCGGCGGCCCGTACGTCGATGAGTACCTGACCCGGGCCGGGCACGGGCCGCGTGATCGGTTCCCAGGCAAGTGTGGGCGTCATGGCGGTCTCGGTCACCCGCAGGACCGTCGCCTGTTCGGCCGCGCGGGGGCGGGGCACCGGCCTGCTCCGCAGGGCCGGTGCCGGCACAGCGGTGAGCCTTGCCACGGTGACCTGCCCGTTCTCCACCAGAAACTCGTCCTCTCCGCCGGGCGGTGCGGCGAGCAGGCGGACGACGAGCCCGGCGGTCTCCGGGCCGTCCGTGGCCGAGATCCGGCGCACGGTGTGCGGTTCCTCGTTGGCGACGGTCCGTGCGGTACCCCAGGCCGCCGCACCGACGGTGGGCCCTGTGGTGATCAGCCAGATGTCGAGAGTGCGCCCCTGCACCGAGAGCACCAGGTCGCGGACGAGCTGTCCGGCCCGGGTCGCCTCGTCGAGCGGGGCGCCCGCCGGGTCGTCGCCAAGGACGAGGGCCACGGCCGTCGCGTCGGGGTCCGTGAGGTGCCAGCCCCGTCGTGCGGGAACGAGCGGCCCGGCGTGCAACGCGTCGGCGATCGGGCCGGCAAGGGCGGCGCCCGCGGTGTCGGCGGCGACGGCCCAGCGCCGGTCGGCCGGTACCGGAGCCGCGGTGAGTGGCTGCTCCGAGATCCGCCACAGTCCGGTCCGGGGCCGCGGGGTTCCCTCGATGAGCTGGACCCGTAGGCCGTCCATCGTGCAGAAGACCTCTCCGCAGGGGGAGGCCAGGGTGACGTCCCACACCGCTTCCCGGCGTCCTGCCGAGCGGGTCCGCACATGGATCACCCCGGTGCTCGGTGGGGGCGCCCATACGGTGACCGCGCCGAACATGACCGGCACGAACAGCATGTCGCCGCTGCGGACGCGCGCCAGCAAAGGGGAGCCCGCGTGCACCATCGCGTCGAGCAGAGCGGGATGCGCCACGTATCCGCAGGACCTGCGGGCGGCCTCGGCCGCCACCGTCGCGGGCAGCTCGTAGCGGCCGAGCAGCTCGCCCTCGTGCAGCCGCGCCGTGGTCAGCGACCGGAAGGCCGGTCCGTAGTCGGTGCCGGCCCGGGTGGTCATCGCGTAGAAATCCGCCCCGGTCAGCTCCTCGCCGGGCACGAGCCGCGCTGAGATGTCCTGAAGATCCAGCGGCTGAGGGCGGTCACCCGACAGGGCACGGACCCTCGCCCGGGCGTGCTCCTGCCAGGGCCTCAGCTCCTCGGCCCGAGGTTGCTCGGTCCGCGGCCGGGAGGAGATCGTGACAAGGCCGTCCCGCAGCTCCGTCACCAGAGCGGTCAGGCTCTGTTCCGTCGCGTCGAAGGTCAGTGCCGCCGTGACGGCCATCCCGGCGACCGACAGGGGGCCGTCCTGCCCTGTCCTGGCCAGGGCGGCCAGAGCGAGTTCCAGATAGGCCGCACCGGGCATCGTCACCGCGCCGCCGACCCGGTGATCGAGCAGCCACGGCACCCGGGAGGGTTCGACCACTCCGGACCACTGGGGCGCAGGCCCCGGGACCCGCTCGCCGAGGAGCGGGTGGGAGAGCATGCCGTCGCCCGGCCCCCGACCCCACCACGAGGGCTCCCCAATCCAGTGCCGCTCCCGCTGCCAGGGATACGCCGGCAGGTCGACGATCTGTCCGGGTACGGGGAACCAGGAGTCCGGCACAAGGCCCCCGTCGGCGATGACCGCCGCGGCCACCCCGTCGAGGTCCGCGGGTCCCTCACGGGCGAGTGTGGTCAGGGGCGCTACGGCGGAGATCTGCCGGAGGTAGCCCTTGAGGACGGGGTGCGGACCGATCTCCACCAGGATCCCGGCACCCGCCTCGCACATCGAATCGACAGCCGGAGCGAACAGGACGGGGTGACGGATGTTCCGCCACCAGTAACCGGCGTCCACCGGAGCATCAAGCCGGTCGCCGGTCACGGTGGACCAGAACGGGATCGCACCCTTACGGTCCTCGATCCTGGCGAGACCGGCCATGATCTCGTCGTGTACGGGGTCCATCGCCGCGCTGTGGAAGGCGTAGTCGAGCGGCAGGGAGCGGAAGAACACCTTCTCCGCTGTCAGCTTTTCGCCGATCCGACGCAGGGCCTCGGTGTCCCCGGCGAACGTGACATCGGCGTGGGAGTTCACCGCGGCCAGCTCGACCCTCCCGTCGGCCTCGGCGAGCAGGCGGCGCGCGGTGCTCTCGTCAACCGCGGCGGCGGCCATCGCGCCGGCACCCGCGGTCCGCCCCTGCGCGGCGCTGCGGACGGCCACGACCCGACAGGCCGTTTCGAGATCGAGCCTCCCGGCGACACACGCGGCCGCGATCTCCCCGACACTGTGCCCCACGACCATGCCGGGCCGGATCCCGCGCGCGGACAGCGCGGCGCAGATCCCCAACTGGACGGCGAACAGCAGCGGCTGCGCCACCTCGGTACGGGCCAGGTCGTACTCCCCGGAGGCCAGCGCACCGGAGACCTCCCAGCCCAGCGTCGGCGACAGCACCCGGCATACCTCGCGCACCTTCGCCGCGAAGGCGTCGTCACCACCGGGCCCCATCAGCTCGCGGGCCATGCCCTGCCACTGCGAACCGTTGCCGGAGAACACGAAGGCGACGCCAGTACGGGGAGTGGAGGCACGACCGGCCGCCGCTCCCAGCACCGCGTCCCCCGAGGCGATCCGGTAGAGCTTGTCCGCGGCCTCGGCCGCGCTACGGGCCACCACCGCACAGCCATGCTCGTGGCGCCTGCGTCTCACCGAGGAGTAGGCCACGTCGTGGAAGTCGTGAAAGGAGCCGTGGTCCTCCGCAAGGAGCCGGTCGGCCATCGCCCAGCATGCCTCGGCCAGTGCCTCCGGCGTCCGGCCGGACACCAGCACCGGCAGCTTCCGCCCGCCCTCGGGCACCGGACCCCGCCGTGACCGTTCCTGACCCCACTGGCCGTCGAGCCGCCGGGCCAGGATCACGTGCGCGTTCGCTCCGCCGATCCCGAAAGAGTTGACCCCCGCCGCGACGAGCGGACTGTCGTGCTCGATGGGCGTGATGGTGTCGACCGGCGAGAGGCCGAGACCGTCGAAGTCGATCGCCGGATTGAGCGGCCGGGTGTGCAGCGACGGTGGAATCCGCTGCTCCTGGAGCACGAGCAGAGCCTTGAGCAGGCCGGCCATGCCCGAGGCGCACTCCAGATGGCCCACGTTCGTCTTCACCGACCCGATCGGCAGCTTGCGGCCCTCACGGCGCCGCGTCCCGAGGGCCTCTCCGATCGCCCGGCACTCGACCGGGTCCCCGACCGGTGTGCCGGTGCCGTGGCACTCCAGGTAGACCAGCTCGTCGGGGCCGATGCCGGCGGAGGCATAGACCCGTTGCAGCAGTTCGCGCTGGGCGGTGACGGACGGCTGGGTGAGTCCGCCGGGCGATGACCTGCCGTCGGTGTTCACCCCCGACCCGGCGATCACCGCGAGAACCCGGTCGCCGTCGGCCAGCGCGTCGCCAAGGCGCTTGAGCAGGACCACCCCGCCGCCCTCGGCCCGTACGAACCCGTCCGCCCGGGCGGAGAATGCGCGGCACCGGCCCGTCCGGGAGAGCAGACCGGCCTTGGAGAACCCCAGGTAGTCGGCCGGATTCAGCAGCATCCCGACGCCCGCGGCCAACGCGATCGGCACCTCGCCGCGAGAGATCGCGCCGGCCGCCTCGTGTACCGCCACCAGGGCAGAGGAGCAGGCGGTGTCGATCGCCTGCGACGGGCCGCGCCAGTCAAGCAGGAACGAGATCCTGTTCGCGATGTGCGCGCTGATGGTCCCCAGCATCGAGTGTGCGTCCACGACTGCGGGGCGCGCCGAAAGCAACTCCCAATAGCCGCGCGTCGACACCCCGGCGTATACGGCGCCGGCGGCACCGGCCAGCTGCGCCGGGTCGACAGCGGCATGGTCGAACGCCTCCACCGTCAGCTCCAGGAGCAGCCGCTGCTGAGGGTCCAACTGAGCGGCCTCGCGTGGTGAGATGCCGAAGAACGCGGCGTCGAAACCGCCGATGTCGTCCAGGAACCCGCCGGCCGCCGTATAACTCAGGCCGGGCCGGGACGGGTCGTCGCCGGCCCACAGCGCCGGGTCGAACCTGTCCACGGGCACCCGGGTGACCAGGTCACGGCCCGCGAACAGCGCGTCGGACAGCGCCGCCGGGCTGTCGGTTCCCCCGGGCAGGCGGCACGCGACACCGATGATCGCGGCGGACTCGGGACCGTACTCGCTCTGTGACCGGACACCGGACAAACAGATCACCGCCGAAGGCCGAGGAGAAAGGTTGGGGGAAGCCGTCCGCCAAAGGGTCCGGCCGATCGACGGCACGTCCCCGTACCGACCGGAGCGGGGACGTGCGGCGGGAGGTTCAGAGGCGGCCGAAGATGTGGTTCGCCGGTGAGTCGGGTTCCTCGTCGTAGAAGAAGGACAGGAGCATCTGGTGCCAGCTGTCGCGTGTCATCCCGTCGTGCGCCGGGGGCACGAGCGTGCGGTAGGTGGCGGCGGCCTCCTCCGCGGGGATACCGCATGCGGCGCCCATGAGACGGACGTACTCCTGCTCGTCCACCTCGCCGCTGCTGTCGGCGTCGCAGAGTTCGAAGTAGGCGTTGGCGGACGGCCGGATCGATTCGGCGTAGGCCGCGCGGTCCGTCGCGAGCGACTGCCGCAGAGCGTCGACGAACTCCTCCGGGGAGACTTCGCCGTCGCCGTTGGCGTCCATCGGGGCGATCAAGTCGTCCCAGATCTTCAGGGTTGCCGTCCTGGTCTTCTCCGCCTGCTGTGAGTCGGGCGCCAGGTTGAGCGCGTCGACGTATCGGCGCGCGACGAGTTCGAAATCCCCGCGGGTGAGCGCACCGCTGCCGTCCGCGTCGATCGCGGTGAAATAGCGATTGAGCTTCCGCTCCCGGATGTTCTCCATCAGGTCCTCCTCGTTGATCAGGACGTTGCCACGGGTGATAACAGGGACGCCAAGACTTGGACACGGTCGGGTTGTCACCTGAAGGGTCGAATTACCGGCCACGGAGTTGAAATCTGCGCCTCGCGGTCGCAACTGCGTGCGAGTGCCGACGAGGCGAGTACCGACGGGGAGCCAGAGCTGCAATCCGCTTGATGCGGACTTGCAGAGAAATTGCAGCGGAGTGCGCCACGCTCTGTGTGTCGGCGGGTGAACACGCCGACGGCAGCGGGGGATTGCAGGAAACAACGGGGGACTCAGCGGAATTCATCGGGGGAAGCACGGGGGAAGGCCACTGATGCCTCGTACGGCCCACACCACCGACACCGTCGGTCGTGTGGGCCGCTCGTCGCGTAGAGCCCCTGCCAGGGCACGGAGGGGACTCCGGGGGCGGGCCGCAGCCCGTCCCCGGAGCTGTGCCCGCCACCGTCGCCACGAAGGGGCAAGCATGTCGTCGATCATCCTCATGAACGATCCCAGAGTCGTCGGCATACCGGTCCAGGAGTGTGGCGAGGCCCTCGTCGACCTGCGCCAGCTGCCGTTCGTGGAGGTCGACGACCGCCTCGCCGACCCGGCCGGGGCCTACGCCCGGCTCAGGGAGGGCGTCGCCTGGCGCCTGGGCCGCGCCGCCCGGCTGCTGCCCGAGGGCCTGCGCCTCCTTGCGACCGAGGGATACCGCCCGCTGGCCCTCCAGATCCAGTACTTCGAGGAGTACGCCGCCGAGCTCAGGAAGGCCAACCCCGACTGGCCGGACGATTACCTCCGTCGGCAGACGAGCCGCTCCCTCTCACCGCCCGAGGTGGGTCCGCACGTCGCGGGCGCCGCGGTCGACCTCACCCTGTGCACCACGTCCGGCACCGAACTCGACCTCGGCACACCGGTGAACGCGAGCCCGGAGGAGAGCGAGGGCGCCTGTTACATGGACTGTGACCGCATCTCCCCGACCGCCCGCCGCAACCGCCGCACCCTCACCGCGGCCCTCGCCACGGCCGGCCTGGTCAACTACCCCACGGAGTGGTGGCACTGGTCCTACGGCGACCGCTACTGGGCCCTCGCGACCGAGACCCCCGCCGCGCAGTACGGACCGGTGACGCTCGACGCCTCGGTGACCTGAGACCCGCCCCGGGAACGTATGCAAGGAAAACCCTATAGCCGCCTCGCCAAAGCCGTCTCGACCTGCGGCGCCGATCCTGCTTCAATCACCGCCATGACCGACGATCGGCAGGAACTCACGCGGCGACGCCATGTCGACCTCTCGCGTGTCTCCAGCGCCGTCTGTCCGTCGGCGACTCTTCGGGCCTGAGCGCACCTCGCACCGCCTTCGCACCCGGTAGCTTCCGCGCCGCCCGCCTCCCACCCCCTTTCGTGTACGTACCCCGTGCGCGCGCCCGCGGCCGGTGCTGCCCGCGTGCCCGCTCACCGCCCCTCCGGAGGCCCCCGCATGCCCTCATCCGCCATACCCCCGGACCTCTACGCACAGCTGCGCGCCGACGCCGCCGAGCTCGAAGAACGCCGTGAACTCCCCTACAAGAGCGTCGAGTTGGTGCGATCGAGCGGGCTCGGGGCGTTCCGTGTCCCGCAGGCGCACGGTGGGCAGGGCGGCTCGCTGGCCGAGTTGTTCCGTGTCGTCGTCGACCTCGCCGAGGCCGACTCCAACGTGGCGCAGGCCCTGCGTCCGCACTTCGGATTCGTGGAGCTGCTCCTCAGCCAGGGCACCGAAGCCGAGCGGGAGCGCTGGTTCCCGGTCGTCGAGGGCGGCGCGCTGTTCGGCAACGCCGCATCCGAGCGGGGCACAGGGCGCCCGGGCGAGATCCGGACCCGCATCACGCCGGACGAGGGCGACTTCCGGGTGGACGGCACCAAGTTCTACTCGACCGGATCTCTCTTCGCCGACTACGTCGTCGTGATCGCCCTGGACGACGAGGAGCGGCGGGTCCGCGTGGTACTGCCGCGCACCCGCAAGGGCCTTGAGCTGTACGACGACTGGGACGCCCTCGGCCAGCGGACCACCGCGAGCGGCACCACCCGGCTGCGCGGGGTGCGGGCCTTCGCGGACGAGGTGGCCGTCGACGCCACCGGGCAGCAGCGCCGTACGCATCTCGGGCCGTACTACCAGCTCTATCTGGCGGCCGTGCACACCGGCATCGCCAAGGCCGCCGTTGCCGACGCCGTGACCTACGCCCGTGACAAGGCGCGTCCCGTGCAGCATGCCGGAGTCGACCGCGCCGTCGACGACCCGCTGATCCAGCACACGGTCGGCGAGATCGCCGCCCTCACCTATGCGGCCGAGGCCGCCGTACTCCGCGCGGCACAGGACATCGACGCGGCGCTGACGGAGCGCGGCGACGACGGAACAGCGGGACTCGAAGCGCCCCTGCACGCCGCCGCCGTGCAGGTGTCGCAGACCCAAGTCATCGCCGCGCGCGCCGCGTTGGACGCGAGCGAGCGGCTGTACGACGTGGGCGGTGCGTCGGCGACGCTGCGCGAGCACCGGCTCGACCGGCACTGGCGCAACGCCCGCACCCTCGCCTCGCACAACCCGATCGCGCACAAGGCACGCGTGACCGGCGACTGGCTCCTCAACGGCACACCGCCCCCGCTGAACGGCTTCTTCTGAGCCTGAGGGGCCCGTACCCGGCCGTCTTCCACCTCTCGTTCCTCATGCTCGCCAACCCCTGCCCCTCGTCACGGAGTTGTACGTGAAGCCGCCCTCCCGCAGGCCCGATCCCAGTCCGAAACTCATCAGGCCCAGAAGAGCCGCCGCACCGCTCGCCGTCCTCGCCCTCACCGTTCTCGCCACCGGGTGCACCGCCTCCGGCGCGCCGACCGCCGCGCTCGGCGCACGGCCCGCCCCCGGCGGCACCCTCACCTACGCCACCGACCGCGAACCGACCTGCCTCGACCCCCATGTGGCGGGCGACATGCCGCAGGCGTACGTGGCGCAGCAGTACCTCGAATCGCTCGTCGCCCTGGACGCCCACGGCAAGGCCCGACCGTGGCTCGCCACCTCGTGGGACATCGCGAAGGGCGGCCGCACCTACACCTTCCATCTGCGCCGCGACGTCCGCTTCACCGACGGCACCCGCTTCGACGCGGCAGCCGTCAAAGCCAATTTCGAGCACATGGTGGACCCCGACACCCAGTCCGGCACGGCGGGCGGCTACCTTGCCCCGTACGAGAAGACCGAGGTCGTCGACGCGTACACGGTCCGCGTCCATCTGGACCGCCCCTACTCGCCCTTCCTGAACATGCTCGCGCAGGCCTTCCTCGGCATGGAGTCGCCGAAGGCGCTGAAGCGCGGCAAGGAGGCGAACTGCGCGACCCCCGTCGGCACCGGACCGTTCATCGTCAAGGAGTGGAACCGGCAGTCGGACGTCGTCCTCGTCCGCAATCCGAAGTACAACTCCCCGCCCCCGTACGCCCGGCACACCGGCCCCGCACACGTGGCCAAGGTGGTGTGGCGGTTCATCCCGGAACCGGCGACACGGTTCGCCGCCGTGCAGTCCGGGCAGGTCGACGTCATCGACGCGCTGCCGCCGGAGGACCAGGCGTCCGCCGAGGGCGACAACCGGCTCGAGGTCGTCTCGCGCGACCGGCCGGGAAACCCGACGAACCTCGCCCTCAACACCGCCCGGGGCCCCTTCGACGACCTGCGCGTACGCAAGGCGTTCCTGTACTCGGCGGACATCGCCAACGGCCTCAAGAGCGTCTTCTTCGGCCAGTACCAGAGGGCGGGCGGCCCCCTCAGCTACGTCACCCCGCACTACTCGGACGCATACGAGAGCGCCTGGCCCTACGACCCGAAGAAGGCCGACACCCTGCTCGAGAAGGCGGGATGGAGCCACCGCGACGGTGACGGGTACCGCACGAAGGGCGGCAAGCGGCTGTCCGCGGACGTCCTGTTGAAGTCGGACATCAGCCCCAACCAGCTGGCCCTGATGGAGCAGATCCAGGCCACCGCAAAAGACGTCGGATTCCAGCTGAAGCTGCTGCGACTCGACGCCGCCACCGTCAACACCCGCTATCTCGCGGGCAAGTACGACCTGCGCGACGGCTACTGGAACACCAACACCCCCGACGTGCTGCACACCGTCTTCGGCAGCGAGTACGCCGTGAAGAACGGCATCCACTCCAACGCCGCGTACGTCAAGGACCCCGCCCTCGACGCCCTCTTCCGCAAGGCGCAGGCGACCACCGACGCGGACAAGCAGCAGGAGCTGTACGGCGACGCGCAGAAGCTGCTCTCCGCCGGTGCCTATCAGCTGACCCTCTACCCGCAGACCACCCGACTCGCCGCCCACCGCGCGAGCGCCCGCGGCGCGAGCCTCGAACCGGCCCTGTCCCTGCCCTACCTCTACGACGCGTGGGTGAACGCCCGATGACTCCAACTGCCCTGCGTCTGCGCCGAGTCGGCGCCCGTGCCGCCGGAGCCGCCCTCGTCCTGTGGGCAGCGGCGACCGTGACCTTCCTCGCCCTCCACCTGGTGCCGGGCGACCCCGTGCTCGTCCTGCTCGGCGGCGGCTCCGGAGCCAACCCCACACCCGAGACCATCGCCGCCACCCGGCACGCCTACGGCCTCGACCAGCCGCTGTACGTGCAGTACGCGCAGCACCTGGGCCGGCTGCTCACCGGAGACCTCGGCATCTCCACCTCCCTGAAGGAGTCCGTCGGCACCGTCATCGCCGAGCAGGTGCCCTCCACCCTGCGGCTGACGGGGCTCGCCCTGCTGTTCGCGTGGATCCTGAGCGGGGTCGTGGTCATCCTGTCCACCGGCAAGGGTGCCATCGGCCGATCGCTCGGCTCGGGCCTGGAGACGGTGGCCGCGGGACTTCCGCACTTCTGGCTCGGCGTGGTGCTCCTGTACGTGTTCGCCTTCCGCCTCGGCTGGTTCCCCGTCGCGGGCGGCACCGGCCTCGCCGCCCTCGTCCTGCCCGCCCTCACCCTGGCCGTGCCGCTCGCCGGCTACCTCGGCCAGGTCACCCGCGGCGCCCTGCTCACCGCGCTCGACCAGCCGTTCATCACCTCGGCACGCCTTCGCGGCATGAGCACCGGAGCGGTACGCGCACGCCGTGCCCTGCGGCACGCGCTGCTGCCCCCGCTGACGCTGTCGGGCTGGGCCATCGGCGCACTGTTCTCCAGCGAGGTCGTCGTGGAAGCCGTGTTCGCACGCCAGGGCGTCGGCCGCGCCCTGCTCAACGCCGTGATCGCCCGCGACCTGCCCCTCGTCACCGGGACCGTGCTCCTGATCGCCGCCGTGTACGTCCTCGTCAACCTCGCCGTCGACCTGCTGTACGCGGTGGTCGATCCCCGCATCCGTGCGCCCAAGGAGCTGTGACCGTGACCACCACCGCCCCTGCAGGCTTCGCGCCGTCCTCCGTGCGGGCGCGCCGCCGGATACGGCCCGGCCTCATCGCCGCCGGGACCTTCCTGGTCCTGATCGTCCTTGCCGCGCTCGTGCCGGGACTGCTCACCACGTACGCCCCTGACGCCATCAAGCCCGCCGACTTCTTCCAGGCCCCGTCCGCCACACACTGGTTCGGCACCGATCAGAACGGCCGCGACGTGTACACGCGCCTCGTGCACGGTGCGGGCCAGTCGCTGCTCATCGGGCTCGGCGCCACCGCCATCTCCCTCAGCCTCGGCATCGTCCTCGGCCTGACGGCGGCGCTCGGCGGGCGGCGCGCGGACTTCTCGGTCGGCCGCGTCCTCGAGGTGCTCTTCGCCTTCCCCGGACTGCTCCTCGCGCTGCTCTTCATCGCCGTGTTCGGGACCGGCGCCACCACCGCGGCCATCGCGGTCGGCATCGGCGAAGCCGCGGGCTATGCCCGCCTCATCCGCTCCCAGGCCACCACCGTGGTCCGCTCCGGCTACGTCGAGGCCGCCCGGGGCCTGGGCCATCCGCCCCTGCGCGTGGTGCGGCGCACCGTCCTGCCGAACGTGCTCCGCCCGCTCGCCGCCCTCGCCACGCTCGGCATCGGCCAGTCCGTGGTGTGGGCCTCGTCCTTGTCGTTCCTGGGCCTCGGCGCCCAGCCGCCCGCCGCCGAGTGGGGAGCGATGCTCGCCGACGGCCGCACCTTCCTGCAGTACGCCTGGTGGACCTCGTTCTTCCCCGGCCTGTTCATCGTTCTCACCACCCTGTCCACCACCGTCCTCGGCCGGCGCCTGCAGGCGTGGCTGGACGAGAGGAGCAGCTGATGTCCACGCCCTTGAAGTCCACGCCTCTGATACGCGCCGAGAACCTGACCGTCGGATTCGGCGGACGTGCTGTCGTACGCGGCATCTCCCTGACCGTGCACCGCGGCGAAACCCTGGCCCTGGTCGGCGAGTCCGGATCCGGCAAGAGCGTCACCGCCCGCACGCTGGTCGGCCTGACCGGCGCGGGAGCCCGGGTGCGCGCCGACCGCCTGGAATGGGAGGGCGAGGACGTACGCGCCTGGAGCGAGCGGCGCTGGCGGCGGGTGCGCGGCCGGGGCATCGGCTTCGTCCTGCAGGACGCCCTGGTCTCCCTCGACCCGCTGCGGCCGGTCGGCAAAGAGATCGAGGACGCGCTGAAGCTGCACGCCTACGGAGACCGTGCCGCACGGCAGGCACGGGTGCGGGAGGTGATGGAGCAGGTCGGCATCCCCGACGCCGAGCTGCGGGCGGCCCAGTATCCGCACGAGCTCTCCGGCGGTCTGCGGCAGCGGGCTCTGATCGCCTCCGCCCTCGCCCTCGACCCGCCCCTGCTGATCGCCGACGAGCCGACGACCGCCCTTGACGCCACGGTGCAGGCACAGATCCTCGACCTGTTCGCCGCCGCGCGCAGCCGGGAGCGCGGACTGCTGTTCATCACCCACGACCTGGCGGTGGTGCGACGTCTCGCGGACCGGGTCGCGGTGATGCGGGGAGGCGAGATCGTGGAGGAGGGCCCGGTCACGGACGTACTCCAGGACCCTCAACACGCTTATACCAAAGACCTGTTGGCGGCCGACCCGTCCCTGCACCCCAGAGGCGCCCGGCTCTCCCTCGGACCACGCCCCACCTTGCCCGAGCCGGAGGGTGAGCTCCCGCACGGCGTGGTGCTCGCGGCCGACGCGCTGCACAAGAGCTTCGGGGACCGCGCCGCCGTGGCGGACGTGTCCTTCGTCCTCGCCGCCGGGCGCACCCTGGGCATCGTCGGCGAGTCGGGCTCAGGCAAGTCCACCACCGCCCGCATCGCCCTCGGCCTGACCCGCCCCGACAGCGGCACCGTCACGCTGCGCGGCGAGGCGTGGAGCGCGCTGCCGGAGAAGGCCCGCCGACCCCGCCGCCACGGCATCCAACTCGTCCACCAGGACGCCCTGTCGGCGTTCGACCCGCGCTGGACGGTTCGCCGCACACTGATCGACGCGGTCCGTCTGACCCACCCGGAGCGCCCGGCGCCGAGCACCGCGGACGCGGCGGCCCGGGCGGAGGAGCTCGCGGGACAGGTCGGCCTGCCGCTCGACTCCCTGGACCGCCACCCCCTCCATCTGTCCGGCGGCCAGCGCCAGCGCGCGGCCCTGGCGAGGGCATTGGCGCCCCGTCCGTCAGTGCTCGTCCTCGACGAACCGGTCTCCGCGCTCGACGTCTCCGTACAGGCCCAGGTGCTCGACCTCCTGGCCGAGCTCCAGGAGGCATTCGGCCTCGCCTATCTGTTCATCTCGCACGACCTGGGCGTCGTGCAGCACGTCAGTGACGACGTCCTGGTGATGAAGGACGGCCGGATCGTCGAAGCGGGCGCGGCCGCAAGTGTGTTCGCCGCCCCGTCCCACCCGTACACCCGCACGCTCCTCGACGCAGTGCGCCCGCTCACCCCCACAGGAGCCACCCGATGACCTCACCCCCGCCCTTGCGCTTCAACGCCTTCGCGATGAACTGCGTCTCGCACATCAACCACGGCCAATGGGTGCGCGACGACACGAGTCAGACCTCCTACACCGACCTCGACACCTGGGTGGACCTCGCCCGCACGCTGGAACGGGGCTACTTCGACGCGCTGTTCCTCGCCGATGTGATCGGCACGTACGACACGTTCCGCGGGGGCCGCGAGACAGCGGTGCGCGAAGGCCTGCAGATCCCGGTCAACGACCCCTCGCTCCTTGTCGCCGCGCTCGCCCACGCCACCGAACACCTGGGCCTGGCCTTCACGCAGTCGGTACTCCAGGAACCGCCGTACAACTTCGCCCGTCGCCTCTCCACGCTCGATCACCTCACCAAGGGCCGCGTCGCATGGAACGTCGTCACGTCCTACCTGGAGTCGGCCGCCAAGGGGCTCGGTCTGGACGGCCTGCCCCTGCACGACGAGCGGTACGACCGGGCCGAGGAGTACACGGACGTCCTCTACAAGCTCCTGGAAGGGAGCTGGGAGGAGAACGCGGTCGTACGCGACCGGGAACGCCGCGTCTACGCGGACCCCGCCCGCATCCACGACGTCCACCACGAAGGTCGCTTCTACCGGGTCAACGGCCCTCACCTCTCCGAACCGTCCCCGCAGCGCACCCCGTTCCTCTTCCAGGCAGGCTCCTCCGAGCGGGGCAGGGAGTTCGCGGCCCGCAACGCCGAGGCCGTCTTCCTCGGCGCGATCTCCCCGCAGGGCGCGAGGACGCAGGTGGAGGACGTGCGCGCGCGGGCGATCGCGCACGGCCGCGACGGCGGCGACATCCTCTTCTTCCAGGGCCTGACACTGATCATCGGCAGCACCGAGGAGGAGGCCGAGCGCAAGCTGGCCGACTACCGCGACCACACCAGCCTCGACGGATTCGCCGCCCACCTGTCCGGCTCCCTCCAACTCGACCTTTCCGAGGTCGACTTCGACGCCCCGGTCGGCGAGATCGACACCAACGGCGTGCAGGGCTTCGTCCGCTCCCTCGTGGAGGGGGCTCCGGACAAGACGTGGACGTTCGGCGAGGCGCTGCGGGCGAGGGCCTGGACGCGGCCGGTGGCCGGCGTCCCGGAACGGATCGCCGACGAGCTGGAGGAGTGGCGAGAGGCGGGCATCGACGGCATCAACCTCTCCTACGTCACCACCCCCGGCTCCTTCGAGGACTTCGCGGACCACCTGGCGCCGGTCCTGCAGAAGCGAGGTCTGCTCAAGACGGAGTACGCGGAGGGAACGCTGAGGCAGAAACTGTTCGGCCGCGGCGACCGGCTGCCTGCCGGCCATCCGGCGGCACTGCACCGGCGCGGCTGAGTCCGGCGACGGGCTCTCCGCGCGGCTGCCCTCCAGGCGCTACCGTGGTGGTGGAGGAGCGTGGGCTGCTCCCGGTCGCCAAACAAAGCCGGCGTTCGGTCTCGGACACACCTGTGGCTATGAGGCGAACGGCACCGCCGCCGGTGTCGCGTCGAGCGACGCGGCGGCAGGGTGGCGCCAGAGCCCCCGCGCGGCGAGCTGCGGAAGGACGCCCTCGCCGAACCAGTACGCCTCCTCCACGTGCGGGTAGCCGGAGAGCACGAACTCGTCGATGCCCAGGGCGTGGTACTCCGCGATGCGGTCGGCTATCTCGGTGTGTGAGCCGACGAGCGCCGTGCCCGCGCCGCCGCGCAGCAGCCCGATGCCGGCCCAGAGGTTCGGGTAGATCTCCAGACGCTCGGTGGAGCCGCCGTGCAGGGCCAGCATGCGCTTCTGGCCCTCGGATCCTGAGCGGGCCAGGCCCTGCTGCACCTCGCTGATCACTGCCGGGTCGGTCCCGGAAAGCAGCCGGTTCGCCTGCGTCCAGGCCTCTTCCGCGGTGTCGCGGGCGATGACGTGCAGCCGGATGCCGAAGCGGACCTCGCGGCCCTCGGCCTTGGCCAGTGCGCGGATCCAGCCGATCTTCTCGGCGACCTGGGCGGGCGGCTCGCCCCAGGTGAGGTAGACGTCGCTGTGCCGGGCCGCCACCGGGCCCGCCGCCTTCGACGAGCCGCCGAAGTAGACGGGCGGCACCGGGTCGGGGAGGCGGGCGAGGCGTGCCTGTTCGACGCGTTCGTGTGCTCCGTGGAAGTCGACGGTCTCGCCGCGCCACAGCGAGCGGATGATGTGCAGGAACTCGTCGCAGCGGGCGTAGCGGTCGTCCTTGCCGAGGAAGTCCCCGTACGCGCGCTGCTCGTGGTCCTCGCCACCCGTGACGATGTTGAGGAGCAGGCGCCCGGCCGAGTGCCGCTGATAGGTCGCGGCCATCTGGGCGGCGAGGGTCGGCGTGACGAGGCCGGGCCGGAAGGCCACCAGGAACTTCAGTCGCTCGGTCGACTCGACCAGCATCGCGGTGGTCAGCCAGGCGTCCTCGCACCAGGCACCGGTGGGGGTGAGTGCTCCCTCGAAGCCCAACTGCTCCGCGGTACGCGCTACTTGAGTGAGGTAGGCGAGCGTGGCGGGGCGGTCGCCCCCGGCGGCACCGGTGGGTACACCGTGTCCGCCACCGACGATGTGGCGGCTGTCGCCGTTGGTGGGCAGGAACCAGTGGAAGGTCAGGGTCATGGGAGGGGGTGTCCTCTGCGGTGGTGAACGTGAACGCGGGGCCGGTCTCAGACCAGGCCGTTGCGGGGCGGCGGGGTGTCGTTGAGCTCCCAGCCGCCCAGGTAGCGGAGCTTGAGACGGCGTGGGTCGTGCAGGGTGTGGGTGCGGGCGTTGCGCCAGTGCCGGTGCAGATTGAGGTCGCGGTCGGCGGCGCGGGTGCCGATGAGCTCGAAGATCCCGCTGGACACGGCCAGAGCCACCGCGTCGGACTGCGCGCGGGCGGCGGCCACCGCGGCCGACGCCTCGGCGGCTCTCTGCTCGGTCAGGTCGGAGCGGGCGGCGTCCAGGGCGTCACCGGCATCGCGCAGGAGGGCGCGCGCGGAGCGCACCTTCAGG
The DNA here is from genome assembly GCF_042795295.1 of Streptomyces sp. NPDC056486. Classification (NCBI taxonomy): domain Bacteria; kingdom Bacillati; phylum Actinomycetota; class Actinomycetes; order Kitasatosporales; family Streptomycetaceae; genus Streptomyces; species Streptomyces sp. NPDC056486. The sequence continues at coordinate 179,535 of NZ_JBHTSF010000003.1, read as the reverse complement.
GCGAGTTCGCCGAAGCCGTCGATGACGGCGCCCTCGTCGGCGGCACGCTCCACGCCCGCCTCCAGGCGGGGGCGGGCCAGCGTGTGGATGAGCCGCTTGCCCTCGCGCAGGGCGCCGACGGCGATCCCGGTGTCGATGGCCGCGTGCAGATACTGGCCGAAGGCGCCGAACACCTCGTCCTTCTCGAAGATCGAGTACACGGGCACGATGTGCTCGGCGGGCACCCGCACCTGATCGAAGCGGACGGTGCCGCTGCCGGTGGTGCGCTGGCCCATGCCGTTCCAGTCGTCCTCGATGTGCACGCCGGGATGGTCGGCGGGCACCCAGGCGGCGTGCGTCCGGCCCTCCTCGTCGTTGGCGTATACGGGGATCCAGTGTGCGAACAGCGAACCGGTCGCGTAGAACTTGGTGCCGTTCAGGACCCGGCCGCCATCGGGGTGCGGCTCGAAGCCGATGGCGAACTCACGGGCCGTGCGGGTGCCCCGTTCGGAGAGCGCGTTGCCGAAGTGCCGCCCCGCGAGCACCTCGCGGTAGAAGAAGGCGCGCTGCTCCTCGGTGCCCGCGTGGGCCAGCACATTGACGAAGAAATAGTGGTTCTGCGGGATCTGGCCGATGCTCGCGTCCCCGGCCGTCAGCTCGGTGAACACCTCGCCGAGGCTGCGGGCGCCGAGCTCGGGCCCGCCGTGCGAGCGGGGGACCGAGAGCGTGAAGAGACCGGCCTCGGTGAGGTCGCGCACCTCCTCGTACGGAAGATCGCGCTCGGCGTCGCGGCGCGCGTCGTCGGCGGTCAGACGCTCGGCCACCCGGCGGGCGACGGCGATCGCCTCCGCGTCGGATGCGGGGATGCGGGGCATGGGGCGGGCCTTTCGGGTGCGGTCGGGTGCGGGGGAGGGCCGTGGGTCGGACCACCGCGGAAGGGAAAGCCGATTACCCCTTCACGCCACCGCGAGCCGCGTCGGCTCCGCGAGCACCTCGTGGAAGCGGTCGACGACGGGGGTGAGCCCGGCATCCGCGTCGGGCGTGAGAATGACCGTCCCGTCGTCGGCGGCCGTGATGTGGCGGTCCAGGACGAACCAGCCCTGGGCGACCTCGGCGCCGAGCGAGGTGAGGACGGGCCGCAGCGCGTAGTCGACGGCGAGGACATGGGCGGGGGAGCCGCCGGTGGCCAGCGGCAGGACGGGCTTGCCGCGCAGCGCGTACTGCGGAAGGAGGTCGAGGAAGGTCTTGAGGACACCTGAGTACGCCGCCTTGTAGACCGGTGTGCCGACCACGAGCGCGTCGGCGTTCTCGACGAGGGCGACGGCGTCGGCGACAGCGGGGTGCGAGGTGTCGGCGGACAGGAGCGCGTCGGCGGGCAGCGTGCGGACGTCCAGTGTCTGCACCCGGTGGCCTTGTGCGGACAGGTCGCGGCCCAGGTGCTGGACGAGACGCGCGGTGCGGGATGAGCCGGGGGCGGAGGCGCTGCCGGTGAGCAGGAGAACGGTGGTCATGGCGGAAGTCCTTCGGGTACGCGGCCACGGGGGCCGGTGGAGCGAGGCGGGGGAGAGGCAGGGGAGGGTGGGGGAGAGGGGAGGAGGGCAGGCCGGAGGCCCGCGGATGCGCGCGATCGCGGAGGGCGCGGTGTGTCCGATACGTGCGGTGTGACCCGTCGGGGAATCACGCGGGCCGTCAACGGGCCCGGCGCTACGAGGGGTTCACGAGTTCACGCGTACGAGACGCGGTTCAGTGCCCGGCGGATGCTCAGCGGCCGCGGCGACAGCAGGCACTGCACACCAGCGCGAGGTCGACGTACCGTCGCCGCGTGAGGTGGGGCCGCACTGCATTCATGTCCTCGATTCAAGCAGCTGCCCCGACAGGCGTCGAGTCGGTAATCACTAAGCCCTGATAGGGTTTCCCTCCCACGGTAGGTGTTCGGTGAGGGGCGCGCGGGATGCGGACAGAGCAGCTGGAGTACATCGAGGCTGTCACCCGGCTCGGCTCTCTGCGCCGCGCCGCGGGCGAACTGCACCTCTCCCAGCCCGCGTTGAGCGAGACCGTGCGGAACCTGGAGAAGGAGCTCGGTGTCTCGCTCCTTGACCGCCACCGCTCCGGGGCGAAGGTCAGCGACGAGGGCCGTGAGCTCCTGCCGCACATCATCGGCGTACTGGAATCGGTGGACCGGCTGCGCAGGGCCGCGCACGACCAGCACCAGTCCAGCCGTGTCGTGCGGGTCGGCACGGTGAACGCGGCCACGGCCCCGCTCCTGGTCCCCGCCGTGCGCGCCTTCCGGGAGACCCACCCGGCGACGCAGGTGGAGATGGTCGGCTCGCAGCAGGACGACATCCACAGGGGACTGCGCGAGGGCCGCTTCGACCTGGGCCTCGTCAACTATCTGGACGGCGACGACACCCCGCCCGACTTCGACACCACCGAGCTGCTGCGCGGCAGGCCCGTCGTCTGCCTGCATCCGGACAGCCCGCTGGCCCGCCTGAACGTCGTCTCGCCCGCAGACCTGGAGACGGAGCCGTTCATCGCGATGCGCGCCGGCTATGTGATGCACCGCTACGCCCATCGCCTCCTCGGCGGCTCCCCGCCGTCCTTCGCGTACTCCACGGACGGCGCGGAACTGGGCAAGCTCATGGTGGCCGAAGGCCTCGGGGCCGCGCTCCTGCCCGATTTCAGTGTCGTGGGCGACCCTCTGGAGCGGGCCGGAATGATCACGCACCGACCGCTCACCGACGAGACCACCCGCGTTCTGGTGGTCCTTCAGCGTCGCCGCAGCGAGTCCTTCCCGAGGGCGGTACGGGAGTTGCACGCGGCGTTCGTGACCAGGGCGACGGAGCTCAGGGAGCGCCCGTGAGCCCTCCCTGCCGCCGAGTCCGGCCGAAGTGGTCAGCCGGCTTCTTCGATGTCGTCCTTGCTCAGCGCTTCCTTGAGGCTCGGCACGGGGTCGAAGGACGGGAAGAGGCCGGTCACCCGCAGGATGCGCAGGGTCATTGGATGGGCGCAGACCAGTTGCAGCTCTCCGCTGTGCTCCAAGATGCGTCGCCGGGCACGGCACATCAGGCGTAACCCCGAGCAGTCGAGGAACACGACATGGCTGAGATCGATGATCGCCGCGAGGGCGGGCTGTGCCGTGTGGGCGTCCAGCGCCGGAGCCATGTCGATGGCGGCGCTGACATCGATCTCGCCGTGAAACTCCAGGACCAGATAGCCCTGAGTGCTGTAGGTGTGCAGATGCCCGGTAGCGGGCAAGGCGCCGTCGATCATGATGGCATCCCCGGTGTGGACGAGGCCTGACATGTGTGGAGAAGGAGATGGGTCGGGCTCGCTCACCGGGGTCCAGGGTGATCGTACGCGGCGAACCGGAGGGCGAGCCGGGCACATGTGCGTGCCCGGCCCGTGGCAGCGGTCCGCGCACCCCGCATCCGCCCTGGTGGGGCAGGGAAGCGAGGGGGTTCCATAATGGACCCATCGGGCCGTGTTGGCACTTGTCTGTGGCATCTCGGTTTTATTGCCGTGGGATTGGCGAAACGTGGGTATTGGCGCTGAGCGGCCCGGACCGTGCGGTTGAGGCGCCGTAGCGTCGAAGCGACTACGACGGGAAGAGTCCGGGACTGCCTCGCGCGGGCACCGGCGTACGTCACCCGGAGCGGGCGACGTGCCGCGAGGCGCCGGGCCTGAGGGTGTCCGGCAGGAGCGAGCTCCTGCTATGAGAGGACACCGTCATGCCGATCCTTGCGGCCCTGCCGCTGGCGGGACGCGTCGTCCAGCAGCTCGTGCGCGTCACCATCCTCGACATGTCGACCCGTCTCGCGGCGCAGGCGTTTCTGGCCGCGCTGCCGATGCTCATCGCAGTGGCCTCGTTCAGCCCCCAGGCTGTCCGGCAGGAACTGCTGCGCTCGCTGCGCACCATGATCGGTTCGGGCGGGCCCGTGGTGGCGCGGGCCGAAACGGTGTCCGCGGCCGGAGACACCGCGCTGCACAACTGGGGCGTGGCGGGCGTCCTGGTCGCGCTGCTGTCCGCGACGGCCTTCACCCGCGCCCTGCAGCGCATGTGCGAACGCTCCTGGGACCTGCCCCGCTCCGCCGTGCGGCTCGTGGCCTGGCGCTGGGCCGTGTGGCTTCTCGTGTGGATCGCGATGCTCATCGTGCAGGGCACGCTGCACCGGGCGTTCGGCGCAGGACCTGTCCTGGGAGTCCTCCTGCAGTCGCTGGCCGCGGTCCTGATGTGGTGGTGGACCCAGCACCTGCTGCTCGCAGGCCGAGTGCCCTGGCTGCCCCTGCTGCCGGGGGCCCTCCTCGCGGGCACGGGAGGGGCCGCGTTCAGCGCCGCATCGGGGCTGTGGCTGCCGCGCGCGCTACGGATGAGCGAGCAGCGCTACGCGGCACTCGGCTCGGTGTTCACCGTGCTGTCCTGGCTGATCCTGTACTTCACCACCATCGTGTTCGGCATCGCCGTCGGCCGGATACTCGCCCAGGAGGAGTTCCTGCGCCACTGGCTCGGCGATCCGGCGGAGCCTCACTCCGACGCCGCCGTCACCCGGCCCTCCCGCACCGCGGCGGCCAGCGCCCGGTGGTCGCGCTCGTTCTGGTCGGCGTACGACTCCGCGAACCGCGCCAAGGCCCGGTCGAAGGAATCGGAGCCGCCCAGATAGGCGGCGATGGCGATCCGGTCGCCGGAACGCGCGTGCGCGCGGGCGAGGGTCGCTCCGCACATCCGGCCGAAAAGGCGCATGACGTCCGGGGTCATCAGCTCGGCCTGGGGTATGGCCTTCCAGTCCCTCAACTGACGTATGTAGAAGTCGCGTTGACGGCCGTCGAGACCTCCTTCGACCCGCTCCCAGCCCAGGAACATATCGCTGGTCGCCTGCATCAGACGCTGACCGGCGACGACGCGTTCGCCCTGGTTGAGGTGGCTGCTCGCGCCCGCGAACTCCGCGAGCACCGAGGCCGACGCTTCCTTCGCCTGCAGCAGGAGCGGGTCGCTGTCGTCACGGCCGAGCAGCAGGATGATCCAGCAGCGGGTCCCCACGCTGCCCACCCCGACCACCTTGCGGGCCATGTCGACCACCCGGTACTGGGAAAGCAGCGCCCGGCGGTCGGCGGACAGCGTCAGCGCGTACCGGTCGACCAGTTCCCGCAGTTGCTGTTCCAGCTGCTTGCGCTCGACCCCGGGCAGGAGGCCGTCGAGGGGCATGATCAGCGGTGGGTCGGACGCGATCCGCAGCTCGCCGTCGACCACCCCTGCCAGCTTCTCCAGGGCCTGGAGGTGGTCACGGGTGCGGGCCTTGCTGAGCGTGCGGGACACCCTTCGCCGCGCCCGCGTGTCCAGCCTGGAGGACATCGCGGCGTACAGGTCCTCCGCGTCGATCCGCGAGTACCACACATCGATCGTCCGCATCCGGGCGAACTTGCCCATCGACTCCCGGTACGAGCGCACTGTCGCACGCACCACACGAGCCCGTTCCGACGTGCTGAAGCCGTTGTCGCGCCCGGCGATGACGAGGCTGACCACGAGGCGTTTGACGTCCCACTCCCACGGTCCGGGAAGCGTCTCGTCGAAGTCGTTGACGTCGAACATCAGGTGCCGCTCGGGTGAGGCGAGCAGCCGGAAGTTCAACATGTGGGCGTCTCCGCACAGTTGGGCCCTCAACCCGCTGGCCGGGGTGTCGGCCAGGTCGGTGGCCATGATGGCCGCCGCTCCGCGGAAGAACCGGAACGGCGACTCGAGCATGCGGCCGTAGCGGATCGGCACGAGCTCCGGGAGCCTGTCCGCCGACTGCCGCTCGATCACGTCGATCGGGTCGGGCCGGGCCGGCGCGGGCGCGAACTCGGCGTGGTCGGACCTGCGGGCACGGGAGCGACCGGCCCTTCCCAGGGCCGCCCGCTGCTGCGGGGTGAGATGACGGTGCATGGTCTCGGTCATGGCGTGCTCCCTCCGGGCGTTGAGGACTCTGGACGAGGAGGGGCCGCGCGGCGTCACCCCGTCGGTGTGAAGTCGCCTACCAGGGGTGAGGCCCGGCGCGCTCCGCGGCCGGAGACTGCGAGGCATGGAACCGACGATGCGAGGACAGCGATGGCTGGCCCGTGCGTCCCTGGCGTCCGCCGTCGCCGCGGTGCTTGTGCTCGCGGTGTTCGCGGGGTTCAAAACCTTCGCGCTGCTCGGCGTGGGGCTCGCGGGCCTGGCGATCACGGCCGCCGCGGTCTGGTGGATCCTCAGCAGGCGGGGTCTGCCGCGGGTCCTTGCGGTGCTGCTCGCGCTCACCGCTCCGGTCTGGGTGCTCGTGGAGTTCACCCGGGCCCGGCTCACCTGGGTGGTCGTGGCGTCCGGCGCGCTGTGGCTCCTCGCGGCGGGCATGGGCCGCGCGGCCCTCGCCCGGCACGCGGCCCCGGAGTCGATGCCGGAGCGGCCGGCCGCGACGTTCCGCCATCCGATGCTGATCATGAATCCGCGTTCCGGTGGCGGCAAGGTGCGCCGGTTCGCGCTGCGCGAGCGGGCGGGCGAGCTGGGGGCCGAAGTGGTGCTCCTGGAGTGGCGCGGCGAGACCGATGTGGCGGCCCTCGCCCGCAAGTGCGCGGCCGAGGGCGCCGATCTGCTCGGGGTCGCAGGCGGCGACGGCACGCAGGCGTTGGTCGCCGAGGTCGCCGCCGCCCTCGACCTGCCCTTCCTGGTGATACCGGCAGGCACCCGCAACCACTTCGCCCTCGATCTGGGCCTGGACCGCGAGGATCCGTCGAAGGCGCTGGACGCGTTGCACGACGGGGTGGAGCTGCGGGTGGATCTCGGCCGGGCCGGGGGGCGGCCCTTCGTCAACAACGTGTCGTTCGGCGCGTATGCCGAGGTGGTGCAGAGCCCGGCCTACCGGGACGACAAGACGCGCACCACGCTCAAGCTCCTGCCGGATCTCCTGGTGGGCCAAGGGGGCGCGCGGCTGACGGCGCATGCCGGGGGCCAGGAATTCTCGGACCCGCAGGCCCTGCTGGTGAGCAACAACCCCTACGGCACCAACGACGTCGCCGGGCTCGGCCGCCGGACGCGGTTGGACGGCGGGGTCCTGGGGTGCGTCGGCGTGCGGGTCACGAGTGCCGCACAGGCCGCCGGGCTGCTGCGTGGAGGGCAGGCCGCCGGACTGACCTGGGCGAGCGCCACCTCCGTGGTCGTCGACGCCGATCAGGAGGAGATTCCGGTCGGCATCGACGGCGAAGCGGTGCGTCTGGGCGTACCCGTGCATTGCGAGGTGCGGCCCGGGGCGCTGCGGGTGATCGTGCCCCGGCTGCGGCCCGGCACGTACCGGGAGCGGCCGCGGCTCGACTGGCGTCTGATCAGCAGGCTCGGGCTGACCTTCCGGCGCTGAGAGGGCGCTGAGGGGGGGTGTGGGGGGCTGACCTCCGGATGTAGAGGCTACAGAGGCGCCCCGTAGACCTTGTGCGCCTCGGGGTGGCCGTACATGGTCAGCGACCAGATCACCAGGATGTCGAGGGCGATGAGGATGGCCGACCACACCGGCTGGTACGGGGTGAAGAAGAAGTTCTGCACGGCGCTGAGCGCCGCGACGACGATCCCGACGACGCGGGCCCAGGTACGGCCGGTGAAGATGTTGAACGCCGCCGCGACGATGACGACACCGGAGAGCATCTGGATCCAGCCGCGGACGTTGACGTCGAAGTCGAAAGCGTAATCGCTCTGCGACTCGTAGTAGTTGTCGCCGAGGATCGCGGAGAGCCCCGCGATCGCGTTGAACGCGCCGACGATGCCAAGGACGCACACGGCGAAGACGACTCCGCCGACGGCGACCGGACTGATGTGGGGCTGCGGTTCGGGCGCGCTGGAACGCCCCTCGTCCGGCGAGATCTGCTCTGCCATGGCGAAACCTCCTCCTCGGTGGATCCGGAGCATCTGCCCGCCGCCGCATCGCCGGTTCACCCGCAACGGATGAGCCCGGGAGCCCAGGTGGGGGCACCGTCACCCGCGCAAGGTGATGCCGTCGGCCATGCCGCCACGAGAATGGCGGCCGGTGGCCAGGCCGTCGTACAGGAGGTGTCGCCATGGGCGGGGCACAGGAGGAATCGGGGCCCGGACCGGCCGGGACACCACCCGGCGGCGCCGACTTCGAGATCCGTGTCCGGGGCAGGATCGGCGAGGCCTTCCGGTCGGCGTTCGGAGAACTGACGGTCGTGCTGCGCCCCGCCGAGACGGTCCTTGTGGGCGCGGGTCTCGACCAGGCCGCGCTGTACGGGATCCTCGACCGCATCCAGGCGCTTGGCCTCGAACTCCTCGAGGTGCGCCGATTGCCCGGTGCAAGCACCTAGTCCGTCGAAAAGAGCCGACGGGCGTCTTCCGTAAGCGCGCCGGCCGCCCCAGGGTGTAGGGGTAATGCCCTGCACATGGGGAGGTGAGGGGCATGTCCGTGGCGCTGTGCGCGGAGCCGGGGAGCGGCTCGCGGGGAGTGGCGGGCGAAGTCTCCGTCCTGAACGGGCGGTTGCATGTGCTCAGCAGAGAGGAGCGGGCGGCCGATTCGTCCGTGACGACCTGGCTGGTCTGGGTCGCGGGCACCCTGGTACGGATCGCGGGGGACGTGGGTGATGTACGCAGCGCGGGCGTGCTGATGGGGGAAGCCGCGGCTGTGCTCGCGATGGTGCCCGCGCAGCCGGAGCGGCGGCCCGTGCCGCAGCCGACAGAGCCGTTGACGCAGTGTCAGCTGGCGGTGCTGTGCAGGCTGGAGCAGGAGGTACCGCTGCGGCAGATCGCCGACGACTTGTATGTCTCGGTCAACACGGTCAAGAGCCACGTCCGAGCCGTGTACCGGAAGCTGGGCGTGGGATCCCGGTCCCAGGCCGTGGAGCGCGGTCGATCGCTGGGGCTCGTCTAGGCGGTGGCTACAGGAGTTGGAGTTCGCGGGCTCGCCGGACAGCGGCCGAGCGCCGGGTCACGGCGAGCTTGCGGTAGACGCTCTTGAGATGTGTCTTCACCGTGTTCACCGAGAGGTACAGCTCCTCGGCGATCTCCTCGGTGGTCATCATCTGCGCCAGCCGGTCCAGGACGTCGCGCTCCCGCACGCTGAGCCGCTCCATGGGAGCCGACGGGACGGCGACGAGGGTCAGGGCGGACCGCGCGGCCGCGTGCTGCGGCAGGGCGGCGGCGGTGAACCTGCGGCGGGCGGAGTCGAGCAGGGAGGCGCAGGCCGGCACCACGGCCCGCAGCACGGGACGGGGCAGCCGGGACGCGGCCACCACATCGCCGATCGGCGCGGGCGCCGAACCACCTCGCTCCACCGCTGTAGCAAGCCCCGCCACCAGGGAGCCGACCTCGGAGAGGAACTCGTCGGGCAGGCTGTCCAACACGGCCCTGACCCTGGTGAGTTCGTTCCGGGCCCGGCCGGGTTCGGCACGCGCCAGTTCGACCCAGGCGCGCACGAGGTGCAGGGACGCCTGCGAGCGCTCCGCCGAGGACCAGGACGGCAGGGGCGGTTGGGTGGCCTGGGCGGTGAGTTCGTCGGCGCCCCGGAAGCGGCCGCGGAGCGCTTCGAGGAGCGCGAGCTCGACGAGGCAGTCCCGGCGCAGCGCGCCGTTCCCGGCGACGCCCGCGGCCTTGAGCCCTCCGGTGAGGGAGGCCTCGGCGGCCTTGAGACTGCCGGCCCGCAACTCGCCGCTGCCACGGATCGCCAACGTGAGCGCAAGGATCTCGGGGTGCTGCGCCAGAGCTGCCTGCGGCAGGTGAGAGAGGGCCGACTCCGCGTCGGCCGCGGCGGCGCGTGCCTCCTGAGGGTTCCGGGAGCGCAGCTGCTCCATGCGGATCACGGCATGGGCCAGACGGCAGCGGGCGATGCGGTCGTCGTCGGCCGTCAGGTCCGCGAGGAGCCGGTCGCAGAGGTCGAGATTCCGGCAGCACCCCGGGTCGTCGTCGCGGACCCGGGCGACCGCCGCGGCGAGCAGTACGGGTTCGGGGCTCTTCGGCGGCAGCTGCTCGGGCATGTGCCGGGTCAGCTCGCCCGGCAGCCGCAGTTTGGTCAGACCGAGCACCTGGCCGATCGCCAGACGGTCCACGATCAGCCGTCCTGCCTGGTCCCAGTCGCCCGCGGCGAGCAAGTGCCGTACGGCGTCGGCAAGGAGGCCGTGCTCGCCGAGCCAGGCCGCCGCGCGGCGGTGCAACGGCGCCACCAGGCCGGGCTTCTCGTGGCGCAGGCACATCCGCAGTACGTCGGCGAACATCTGGTGGCAGCGGTACCAGCCCTGGCCGACGGGTTGCAGGAACGAGTTCTCCCGGACGAGAGCGGCGAAGTGCCGGCCCGCGTCCTCGCCGGAGAGCTCGACGGCCAGTTCGGCGTTCACCTGGTCAAGGACACTCGTCGTCAGGAGCAGTCGGCGCATGCCGTCGGGCTGCAGGTCGAGCACTTCCTCGACGAGGTAGCTGGCGATGGCCTCGTCGTCACCGGCGAACTGCGCCACGAACCGCTCGGGATCGCGTCGCTTCTCCATGGACATCGCGGCAAGGCGCAGCCCCGCCGCCCAGCCGTCCGTCCGCCGCCGCAGCGCGCTCACCGTCTGCTTCGGCACGTCGATCCCGTGCTGGGCGAGGAGCGCCGTGGTCTCCCGGTCGTCGAAGGCCAGGTCACCGGTCCGCAGCTCGGTGACCTCGCTGGTGAGCCGGCCGCGGTGCAGATGCAGGGGAGGGTCCCGGCGTGCGAGCACCACCAGGCGCAACACCCCCGGCAGATGCCGCAGGAGGCTGCTGACCCCTTCCGCGATCGGGGAGCCGGGAGCGGGCTGGAAGTCGTCGAGGACAAGCACCACCGGCTCACCGTGCTGGTGCAGATCGGCGGCGAGCGCCGCCACGAGCAGCGGTTCGGTCTCCGAAGCGACGGGCTCCGACACGTCCACGCCGGCCTCGCGCAGCGCGCCGATCACGCGTGGCCAGAAGACGCAGGACTGCTCGGCCCGGCCGTCGCAGGTGACCCAGGCGAGCGGGCCCGGCAGGCGCCGGGTGTGCGCCCACTCCAGGGCGAGGGCCGTCTTGCCTGCGCCCACGGGGCCCACGATCACGGTCAGCGGTCCAAGGACACCTCGCGCCAGGCGGTCCGTCAGACGGGGCCTGGGTACGAGCCACGTGGGCAACGAGGGTGCCGTGTCGACGGACGCCATGGTGGGGCCGGTATCCCGTGAAGGGCTTGAGCACTCGGCCATGGGCGGCATGGGCGGCACCTCGCTCTCGGAGCAAAGTGTTGCGGCTGCGGCAAGTATGGGGTGGCCAGGACCGAGGGGGCACATGGCAAGCGCCATCTCACCCGGGTGAAATCCCGGTGGGAGACGGCGCCTGTCGCGGCGGCCAGGACCGGAGCGCCGGGCCGCCCGCGGTCACTTCTCCTGCAGGGCCTCGATCAGTTCCTCCTCCCGGTCCTTGGTGAGCGACGTACGGATCACGGTGGGGTTGAAGGGACGTACCGCGTCACGTACGCGGTCGGGTGTCGAACGCCGGACGAGGGCGAAGAGAGCCGCGCGTCCCGGTTCGAGCGTGCTGGCGATCTCCTTGACGAAGGCGTCGTTGATGCCGATGTCGGTGAGCTTTCCGGCGATGGCACCGGTGGCGGCGCCCACCGCGGCACCGAACACGGGCATCAGGAAGAGCATGCCGAACAGCGAGCCCCACAGGGCGCCGCCGGCCGCGCCGGTGGCCGTGGTGTTGAACGTCTGGTGCACATGGATCTTGCCGTCCATGGTCCGCCAGGCGATCGCCGCGTCCTCCAGGTCCAGCAGTTCCTGGCGGGACAGTTCCTTGGCGAGCCGCAGAACTCCCTCCGCCTTCTCCTTGTCCGAGAATCCGAGCACGACGAGATCGGCCATCAGGCCCTCCTCCGGGGGTTGCGGTTCTTCGGGTCCGGCCGGACTTCGGGTGTGACCGGGTCACCCAACTTCTGTGCCATCGCCGTGAGTTCGGCGAGTACGGGGGCCAGTGCCTCATCGGTGAGGAATCCCTCGGCGACAGGGACGGCACCGGCGTCGCGGAGGGCCTTGCGCAAGTACTTGGCCCATACGTGTTCCAGCAGGATGAAGGCCGCCGCGGCCCCCGGGTCGAGGGACTCGGCCATTTCCCGGATCTCGGCGGAGGTCAGGCCGAAGGCGTTGCCGTCGGCCAGGCTCGGGTACACCTCCTGCGCCGCCCTGACCTGCTCGCCCGAAATGCCGAGCAGCGCGGCGACCGTCTCGCCCATGCCCTCCGCCTGGAAGTCGAGGGCGAACAGATTCCCGCCGGGCTCCTTGCGGACGAAGAGCATGTCGAGGACGCGGATCTGTCCGTTCGCCTCGAGGATCGCCAGTTCCTCGATGATCCGTCCTTCGAACTTGGCGTCGGGTCCGAACTCGACCGTCAGGAGTTGTACCGGTCCGATCCCAGCCATCGTGTCTCCTCTCGGGAAAGTGCCGCCGTCACGCCGTCATCACAGCGTCGGCAGCCGGTGCGGCGCGTCACCCGCCGAAGGTGAGGGAACCCGGCGCGGGCGCCGTGACGGTGGGAGGCGGAGGTGCGACGCCCATGACGCATCAAGAGACACCGGAAGGGGACGCCGCCGGGCCCGCCCGTGCCGGCGCCGACGAGGCCGAACTGGAGCGCCTGCGTGCGGAGGTCGGTGAGCTGCGTGACCGGGCCGGGACCGAGCGGCGACGCCGGGCTCGTCTGCTGTCCGTACGGCGATCCGTCGCGGCCGTTCTGATCGCTCTGGTCGCCGTCCTCGCGGTCACCTCGGTCGTGGGCGTGTGGGGCGCGCGGACCACGCTGAACACGGACCGCTGGGCCGCCACGGTGGGGCCGCTGCCCGAGGATCCCGACGTGAACGCCGCCGTCTCCACCTATCTGACGCGCGAGATCTTCGACCGGGTCGACGTCAAGCAGCGGCTGACCGAGGCGCTGCCGCCGCGCGCGTCCTTCCTGGCGGCGCCCGCCACCGGGGCCGTCCACGACTATGTGCGGGACTCGATCTCCAAACTCATCGCCGCGGACCGGTTCCAGGATCTGTGGCGTGCGATGAACCGCCGCGCCCACGAGCGGATCGTCGAGGTGCTCGAGAAGGAGAATGAGAACGTGCGGGTGAGCGGCGACACGGTCACCCTGAACCTCCTTCCGATGGTCAACAACGTGCTGCGGTCCCTGGAGGAGCAACTGCCGACCATGTTCGGCAAGAAGCTCGATCTGCCGGCCCTCTCCTCCGGCGAACTCCCGCCGGGCCTGCACGACCGCATCGAGAAGGCGCTCGGCGTTTCGCTGCCCGCCGACTTCGCGCAGATCCGGATCTACAACCGGCACGAGCTGGGCCAACTGCAGGAGACCGTGCTGCTGTTCAAGCGCGCGGTGGTGGGCCTGGTGATCGCCGTGCCGGTGCTGTTCGTGCTCGCCCTGTGGATCTCGCCCCGGCGGCGACGCACCCTCCTCCAGTTCGGCCTGTGGCTGGTCGTGAGCGTCACGGTGCTCTCGACCGTGCTGAGGGCGGTCCGGGATCAACTCCTCGACCAGGTGCCGTCGGGCGTCTACCGCGACGGCGCACAGGCCGCGATGTGGACCGTGTTCACGACCCTGCGCGATCGGGGCGACCAGCTGCTGTGGCTCGGTGTCGGCATCGCCGTCCTGGCGTATCTCGTGGGGCCCGGACGCCTGCCGAAGGCGCTGCGCCGGTACGTGGCGCAGGGGGCGCGGGCCACCGGCCACCTGCTTGCCAAGGCCGGTGACCGGGTGGAGGGCGCGCGGGTGCGGCCGTGGCTGGCGCAGCACGCCGATGTGCTGCGGGTGGCGGGCGTGATCGTCGCGGCCGTGGTCGCGCTGCTCCTGTCGACGTGGACGGGCCTTTTCGTGGTCGGCGCGCTGCTTGCGGCGTACGAGATCGCGCTCACCCTCGTCGCCCGAGCGGAAGGTGCACCCGCGGAGGGCTCACCCCCGGTAGGTGAGGCGGGTCGACAGACCCCCGCGAAGACTGGCGCATCCGGTTGACCGAGGCAGGGAGACGCGCATGAAGACGCGGACGCACGCCGGGCGGATCGGACCGAAGGGGGACGGGAGTGGACGGTCGCGCCTGTGGGGCCCGTATCTGAGCGAGAGGCAATGGGGCACGGTCCGGGAGGACTACAGCCCCGGCGGCGACGCCTGGTCCTACTTCCCGCACGATCATGCGCGATCACGCGCCTACCGGTGGGGCGAGGACGGCCTCGGCGGCATCTGCGACGAGAAGCAGCGCCTGTGCCTGGCCCTCGCCCTGTGGAACGGCCGCGACCCGATCCTCAAGGAGCGCGCCTTCGGCCTGACCAACGGTGAGGGCAACCACGGCGAGGACGTCAAGGAGTACTACTTCTACCTCGACAGCACGCCGAGCCACTCCTACCTGCGGTACCTGTACAAGTACCCGCAGGCCGAGTTCCCGTACAACGATCTTGTGTCCGTCAACCGGGACCGCACGCGCCAGGAGTTCGAGTACGAGCTCATGGACACCGGTGTGTTCGACGACGACCGTTACTTCGACGTGACGGTGGAGTACGCCAAGGCGGACCACGACGACATCCTGATGCGGGTCACCGTCGACAACCGGGGCCCCGACGAGGCGACCCTGCACGTCCTTCCGACGCTGTGGTTCCGCAACACCTGGTCCTGGGGCGAGCACCACGAGGGGGAGCCCAGGCCGCGGCTGCGGGCGGCCGACGGGCCGGGCTCGACCGTCACGATCCGGGCCGACCACCCCGAGCTCGGCAGTTACGACCTGCGGTGCGAAGACGGGATTCCGCTGCTGTTCACGGAGAACGAGACCGACAACGAGCGGCTGTTCGGCTCGCCCAACGCAAGCCCCTACGTCAAGAACGCGATCGGCCGGTACGTCGTCGAGGGGGAGCAGAGCGCCGTCAACCCGGCGCGGGAGGGCACCAAGGCGGCCGCCCTCCACACGCTCGTCGTTCCCGCTGGAGGATCACAGACACTGCGGCTGCGGTTGGGCCCCACGGGCGGCAAGCTCTCCCTGTCCCGTGACTTCGACACGGTCTTCACGGACCGCATCGCCGAAGCGGACGACTTCTACCGGGAGTTGACCCCCGAGCGGGCGACCGAGGACGAGGCACGCGTCCTGCGCCAGGCCCTCGCCGGAATGCTCTGGTCCAAGCAGTACTACGGTTTCGATCTGGAGAGGTGGCTCGGCGAGCACGACATGACCCCGTGGAGCCCGCCGCGGCCGGGGATGCGCAACAACGAGTGGTTCCACATGGTGAGCGACGACATCGTCTCCATGCCGGACAAGTGGGAGTACCCCTGGTTCGCCGCCTGGGACCTGGCGTTCCACGCCGTGGGCCTGGCGGTCGTCGACGTCGGCTTCGCCAAGGAGCAGCTCGAACTGCTCCTTCGTGACGCCTACTTGCACCCCAACGGCCAGATCCCGGCGTACGAGTGGAACTTCGGCGACGTCAATCCGCCCGTGCACGCCTGGGCCGCGTACTTCGTGTACACGGTGGAGAAGGGCACGACGGGCCACGCCGACCACGCCTTCCTCGAGCGTACCTTCCAGAAACTGCTCACCAACTTCACCTGGTGGGTCAACCGCAAGGACCCCGGCGGCCGCAACATCTTCCAGGGCGGCTTCCTCGGCCTCGACAACATCGGCGTCTTCGACCGCAGCGCCCCGCTGCCCACCGGAGGCACCCTGGAGCAGGCGGACGGCACCGCCTGGATGGCGCTGTACTGCCAGTCGATGCTGCAGATCGCGATGGAACTCGCCGAACAGAACGAGGCCTACGAGGAACTGGTCCTGAAGTTCGTCGAGCACTATCTGTGGATCGCGGCCTCGATGGACCGGGTCGGGGACCTCCACGACGAGCTGTGGGACGAGGAGGACGGGTTCTACTACGACGTGCTGCGGCTGCCCGACGGGCAGGCGGTCCGGCTGAAGGTCCGCTCCATGGTGGGGCTCCTTCCGCTGTGCGCGTCGACGGTCTTCCAGCCGGAGCAACTTGCCCAACTGTCCGGTCTGCAGGACCGGTTGCGGCGGTTCGCCGAGCGTCACCCCTCGCTGTCCGTGACGCTGACCTCGGCGCAGTCAGGCACCGCGGGCGGAGCACGGCTGCTGTCCGTCCTCGACGAGAAGAAGCTGGTGCGTGTGCTCGCCCGGCTCCTGTCGGAGGACGAGTTCCTGAGCCCCTTCGGGATCAGGGCGCTCTCCCGCGTCCACGCCGAGCACCCGTACACGTTCTGGGTGCACGGCGAGGAGTACAAGGTCTCCTATCTGCCCGCCGAGTCGGACACCGGCATGTTCGGCGGCAACTCCAACTGGCGCGGCCCGATCTGGATGCCGATGAACGCCCTCGTCATCCGCGGGCTGCTCAACCTGTACGGCTTCTACGGCGACGACTTCACCGTCGAGTGCCCGACAGGATCGGGGATCCAGAAGAACCTGTACGAGGTCGCCGAGGACATCTGCTCCCGCCTCACCCGGATCTTCCTGCGCGGCGAGGACGGACGGCGGCCCGTGTACGGAGGCCAGGCGAAGTTCAAGGACGACCCGCACTGGCGTGACCTGGTCTCGTTCTACGAGTACTTCCACGGCGACAACGGCGCGGGCATCGGCGCCTCGCACCAGACCGGCTGGACCGGTCTCGTCGCGGCCCTGATGAAGATCTTCGGCACGTTCGAGCCGGACGACTTCCGCTCCGGCTCCGCGAGGAGGCAGAAACGATGACCGAGTTGCCCGCGCAGCCCGTCGTGCACGAGGTCAACACCCGCGTATGGCTGAGGGAGACGGCGCTGCGCACCGGCGGCCCCGCCTCGCTGGCGGACGTACCCAAGGACGTGTGGGACGAGATCACGCCCGCCGGGATCGACGCCGTCTGGCTGATGGGGGTGTGGGAGCGCAGTCCGCAGGGGCGCGCCATCGCCCTGGAGAACCCGGCGCTGCGCGGCGCCTTCGCCTCAGCCGTCCCGGACATCGGCGAGGAGGACATCGCCGGATCGCCGTACTGCATCCGCCGTTACGAGGTCGACGAGGCGCTCGGCGGCGCCGCGGGCCTCGCCGCCGCCCGGGCCGAACTCGACCGCAGGGGAGTCGGCCTGCTGCTCGACTACGTGCCCAACCACGTGGCCCCGGACAGCCCTTGGGTGAGCGCGCACCCCGAGTACTTCGTGCAGGGTGACGCCGAGGACGTGCGGCGTGATCCGGCCGGGTTCCTGGACACCGGGCGCGCCGTCCTCGCGCGGGGCCGCGACCCGTTCTTCCCGCCCTGGCCGGACGTCGTGCAGCTGAACGCCTTCGCCCCGGCTCTGCGGCGGGCGACCGAGGAGGTACTCGAAGGCATCGGCGGGGTCTGCGACGGAGTGCGCTGCGACATGGCGATGCTGATGATGAACGACGTCTTCGCGCGGACGTGGGGCGAGAGGGCGGGGGCCCGGCCGCAGGAGGACTTCTGGTCCGAGGTCGTGACCGCCGTCCGCCGCCGCCACCCTCACATGATCTTCGCCGCGGAGGCGTACTGGGACCTCGAATGGGCCCTGCAGCAGCAGGGGTTCGACTTCTGCTACGACAAGCGCCTCTACGACCGGGTGCTGAACGAGAGCGCCGAGTCCGTCCGGGGGCATCTGCGGGCCGACGAGGAGTACCAGCGCGGACTCGTCCGCTTCCTGGAGAACCACGACGAGCCGCGGGCCGCGCGGACACTGCCGCCGGCCAAGGAGCGGGCGGCGGCCGCCCTGATCGCCACGCTGCCGGGGGCGACCCTGTGGCACGAGGGTCAGTTCACCGGGCGCCGCGTCCACCTGCCGGTCTTCCTCGACCGCCGTCCGGACGAGCCGCCGGACCCCTCGCTGCGTGCGTTCCACGAGCGGCTGTTGTCCGCCGTGCGCCGCAGCGGCATGCGGACGGGGCGGTGGCAGCTCCTCGACTGCGAGGGCTGGCCCGACAACGACTCGGGGCGCGACCTGGTGGCCTCGTGCTGGTCCGGTGAGGCGGGCCGGTTCCTGACCGTGGTGAACCTCTCCGATCACCGGGCGCAGGCGCGTATCCGGCTGCCGTGGAGCGAACTGGGCGAGAAGGTCTGGGAGTTGGTCGGCCTCCTCGACGCCGAGCGGTACGAACGCCCGGGTACGGAGCTTACGGAGAGCGGGCTCTACGTCGATCTGCCGCCGTGGGGCACGCACCTGCTCTCGGTCGTCGCGACCTCGCCGTAGCCGGGCCCGAACGGACCCGGATCGGCCTCTCTGTTCAAGGGGGCCTGGTCACCGGTCACCCGGTGTTCCAGGGCCCCACTCCGCGCCGCTGTCCGACCGGAACGCCTCCACGGCGGCCTCCACGGTGGGATAGAAGCGGCGCGCGTCGAAGGTACGGGCAAGGCCGTAACGCTCGACCTTGCGCCGCACCGGGTCTTTGAGCTCGGCGAAGACCAGGCCCACGCCCAGCTCCTGGAGCGCCGCGTCCAACTCCTCCAGGATGTCCGCCGCGGTCGTGTCGACGTCGGTCACCGGTTCCGCCGCGATCAGTACGCGCCGCGGCGACTGTTCGGCGTGTGTGTACCGCAGAACTTCGTCGCGGAACGACTTGGCGTTGGCGAAGAACAGAGGCCCGTCGAACCGGAAGATCACCAGGCCCGGCAGGCGTTGCGCAGCCGGGTGTGACCGCACGTCGTGGTAGCCCTCCAGGCCGGCCACGCGACCGAGGACCGTGCTGTAGGGCCACCACGCGCGCCGGAAGACATTCAGGATGGACAGGCCCACCGCGACGGCGATCCCCGGCAGCACACCGAGCAGTGCCACTCCGAGCAAGGCGGCGATGGACAGCCAGCACTCCCCCTTGCGCTGGCGCCACAGCCGCGTAGTGCCCGCGATGTCGGCCAGGGACAGGGAGGCCGTGATGACCACCGCGGCGAGTGCGGGCTGGGGCAGATCGCGGAAAAGGCCCGGCAGCAGGACGAGCATGAGGAGAATGAGCGCCGCGCCGACGACCCCGGTGAGCTGGGTCTTGGCTCCGGCCCGCTCGGCGACGGCCGTGCGTGACCCGCTGGTGCTCACGGGGAAGCCCTGGAACAGGCCGGCGGCCACGTTCGCCGTGCCGATCGCGATCATCTCGTCGTTGCCGCGGACTTCCTGCCCGGTGCGGGCCGCGAAGGCGGAGGCGTTGGAGATGGTGTCGGCCAAGGACACCAGGGCGATCCCCAGCGCGCCGACGAACAGTGGCCCCAGATCGGCCAGGCCGATGTGGGGGACCGTGAACGGCGGAAGGCCTTCAGGGAGCCGCCCGACCGTCTTCACCCCGTGCTCGTCCAGATCGAGAACGACGGACGCGGTGATGGCAAGCACCACCATGACCAGGACGGCCGGGACCTTCGGCATCAGACGCTGAAGCAGCAGGATCAGGAGGATGCAGCCACCGCCGACCGCGATGGCGGCCGCCACCGTCCGTCCCTCCGCCACCGCCCGGACGAAGGCGTCCACCTCGCGGATGAGCCCGTCGGCATCGGTCGAGAAGCCGAACAGCTTCGGCAGCTGCCCGATGAGGATGGTCAGGGCCAAGCCGTTCATGTAGCCGATCATGGTGGGCTTGGAGATGAGATCGGCGACGAAACCGAGCCGCGCCACCCCCGCGAGGAGCGTGATCGCGCCGACCATCAGGGCAAGCATCGAGGCGAGCGCGATCGCGCGTGAGCTGTCCCCGTCCGCGGCGAGCAGCGGCAGGATCGTCGCGGCGATCATCGGGCCGAGCGAGGAGTCGGGGCCGAGCACCAGGACGCGCGAGGGCCCCGCCACGGCGTACGCGAGCAGACACAGCACGGAGGTGTACAGACCGGTGATCGGCGGCAGACCGGCCAGTTCGGCGTACGCCATGCCCTGCGGTACGAGCAGCGTGCTCAGGACGACGCCCGCGATCAGGTCCTTGAGCAGCCATTCACGGCGGTAGGTGCGCAGCGTCCTGATCCCGGGCGGCGTCCAGCGCACCGGCCTCTCACCTCTGCCCGGCGCCGGACGGCAGGTGACGGCGGCGGGTGACGAGCTTGCCCAGTTCCCACAGGGCAAGGAGTGCGAGGGGAGGGAGCAGGGCCCAGCCGAACTGACCGATGCCGAGCGGCGTGGTGTCGAGCAGCCGGTTGAAGGCGTCCATCTGGGTCACCAGGACGGCGAGCACGAACTCCCCGAACACCGTCCAGTTCAGCTGCTTGCTGTCGAAGGTGTCGGCCGTAAGGACCGTGTCCGTCTGGCTGCGGCATTCGAGGGCGGCCACGATCAGGCACAGCGCGAACGAGGTCAGGGCGATGGAATTGCCGACGCGGACGCTGTCGTAGCGGGTCGCGCCGATCTGGATCATGGTCAGGAGTCCGGTCGCCACCGCCGTCCCCGCGAGCCCGACCGTCAGCATCAGACCGCCGGTCATCACGGGCTCGCCGCGGGGCCGCGGGCGACGGGACATGAGGCCGGGGCTGACCCGGTCGAACCCGAGGGAGAAGCCGAAGGCGGCGTTGACAACGAAGTGGATCCACAGCACTTGGGCGGGTGTGAACGGCTCGCCGTCGGCGATGTCGAAGAGCGCGGCACCGAGGAACGTCAGGACGAACACGACGAGCAGCACCAGGACGAAGCGGATGTACTTGGTGAGGTTGTCGTAGATCTTGCGGCCCTGTTCCACCGCGTGGACGATCGTGGCGAAGTTGTCGTCGGACAGGATCATCCGGCCGGCGTTCTTGGCGACCTCCGTGCCCGATCCCATGGCGATGCCGATGTCGGCGGCCTTGATGGCCGGGGCGTCGTTGACGCCGTCGCCCGTCATGGCGACCACATCGCCCTTCTGCTTCAGGGTCTCGGCAAGCAGCACCTTGTGCTCGGGAGCCACCCGGCCGACCACACCGATGTCATCGATGCGGGCAAGGCGTTCGTCCTGCGACAGGGCCGCGAAGTCGGCGCCGAGGATCGCCTCGCCCTCGATGCCGACCTGTCCGGCGATGGCGGCGCCGGTGATGACGTCATCGCCGGTCACCATCCGTACGCGGATATGGGCGGCTTGGGCGGCGGCCACGGCGTCCCGGGACTCGGCGCGCGGCGGATCGGCCATACCGACCAGACTCGTCACGCACAACTCCGTGACCTGGGCGAGGAGATTCCCGTCCGGCGCGAATCCGGCGGGGTCGAGGTCGCGGGTGGCGGCCGCCATCACACGGCGGCCCGCCTGTTCCATCCGTTCGAGCTCGCTCTGGGCCCGCGTCCGCAGCGTGGTGTCGAAGGGGATGACCGAACCGTTCGCCAGGGCGGTGGTGGTGAGGGCCAGCACGGCCGGTGCGGCTCCCTTGACGAAGCAGCGCACGACCGGCAGGCCCTTCGCGTCACGGGCCGTGTGGAAGGTGGCCATGAGTTTGTACGCCGGGTCGAACGGCAGAGTGGCGAGCCGGGGGAGCCCCAGGCGTGTGGAGTCGACGTCGAGGCCCGCCTTGTGACCGAGCACGAGCAGTGCGCCCTCGGTCGGGTCGCCCACCACCCGTCCGTCCACGAGTGAGGCGTCGCTGGCGACGAGATACGGCAGGATCGCGTCCTCGATGCCGGGTGAGCTGCCCGCGGCATGGTGGATCCGGCCCTCCAGGGCGTAACCGGTTCCCGAGACCGTGTAGCGGTCGAAGGGGTCCACCACTTCGACCACGGTCATCTGATTCATCGTCAGCGTGCCGGTCTTGTCGGAGTTGACGGCCGAGGTGAAGCCCAGTGTCTCCACCGAGGGCAGGTCCTTGACGATCGCGTTGCGTCGGGCCAGGTCGAGACCGCCGCGCGAGAGGATCGTCTGCGTCACCGTGGGCAGTGCCTCCGGGACGGCGGCGATCGCCAGGGACACGGCGCTGACGAAGAGCGCGTCCCACGGCACACCACGCCCGCGCCCCAGGGCGAACATCAGGACCATGGTGATGCCGGCCGCCCCGACGATCCACAGCGTGAGGCGGTTCAACTCCCGGGTGAGCGGCGATTCCTCGCGCCGCGTGGCCGACAGCATCCCCGAGATCTTGCCCAGTTCGGTGGAGACGCCGGTGGCCGTGACCACGAGAACGCCGCTGCCGTGCGTGACCGGGGTGTTCATGAAGGCCATGTCCGTCTGGTCGGCAGGTCCGAGCCCGCTGACCCGTACCGGCGCGGAGTCCTTCGCGGCGGGAACGCTCTCCCCGGTGAGAGCGGACTCGTCGATCTGCAGAGCGCTCGTGGCGACGAGCCGTCCGTCGGCGGGCACCTCGTCCCCCGCGGTGAGCAGGACGATGTCCCCGACGACCACCTCCTCGGCGGGAATCTCGGCCTCCGTCCTTTCGCGCCGCACCCGCGCGGTGGCCTTCGTCATCTCCTTGAGGGCGTTCATGGCGCTCTCGGCCTTGCCCTCCTGCCGTATCCCGATGACCGCGTTCAGGACGGTCAGGCTGAGCAGCACCACCGCGGTGCCCCACTCCTGGATGGCGAGCGACACCGCGGCGGAGGCGACGAGGATGATCTGCATGTACGAGGTGTACTGACCGAGAAACCGGACCCAGCCGCCGGGCGTCCGCTCCTCCGGCAGGGAGTTGGGCCCGTCCTTGGCGAGCCGCGCGGTCACCCGCGCGGCGTCCAGGCCCACGGCCGGGTCGACATCGAGTTCCGCGGTCACCGAGAGGGCTGTGCGGGCGTACCAGGCGTCGGCCTGTGCGAGATGACCGCCGTGGTCGGGTGCCTGTGCGGTCATCGCACCCGCCTCCGCTCGCCGCCCGGTCGCCGGGCGCCCGCGGCGGCCCGTGCCGCGTACGGGTCCGAAGCCGCCCCGGCAGGCGCCTCGTCCTCCAACTTCCGCTTCTCGAGCTCCAGTGCGGCCCTGTTCTTGTCGTCGATCTCCGGATACTGCGGGTCGATGTCCAGCAGGGTGTGGACGAGCACCGCCGCCGCGCAGGTGCGTGCGAACCATTTGCGGTCCGCGGGCACGACGTACCAAGGTGCCCAGGACGTACTCGTCGCGGACAGCATCTCGGAGAATGCCGTCTGGTAGTCGTCCCACATGGTGCGTTCACGGGCGTCGGCCGCCGAGAACTTCCAGTTGCGCTCCGGGACGTCGATCCGTTTGAGGAAGCGGACGCGCTGTTCCTCTTTGGACAGGTTCAGGAACAGCTTGACGATCCTGAAGCCGTTGTCCGTCAGATACCGCTCCCAGTCGTTGATCTCCCGGTAGCGCCGGCGCCAGATCTTCTTCCCCTCGACCTTCCCGGGCAGCCGCTGACGGGTGAGGTGTTCGGGGTGCACCCGAACGACCAGGACCTCCTCGTAGTGGGACCGGTTGAAGATGCCGATCTCCCCGCGGCGCGGCAGGTCACGGGAGTATCGCCAGAGGTAGTCGTGGCTGAGTTCCGCGGCCGACGGCACCTTGAAGCCGGCCACGCGCACGCCCTGGGGATTCACCCCGCTCATCACGTGGCGGATCGTGCCGTCCTTGCCCCCGGCGTCCAGTGCCTGAAGGCACAGCAGGACCCCATGAGTGCCCTCGGCGGCCAGCCGCCGCTGGTAGTCGGCCAGCAGGGCGACGCCGCTGCGGAGCAGTTCCTGTCCGTCCTTCTTCTTCTTGATCCCCTTCTTGTGCGTGGGATCGAAGTCCTTGGACAGATCTACTTTCGAGCCGGGTTTGACCCGCAGCGGCGCGATGAACTCAGCGATCCGTTCCGCCCGATCGTCTGCCGTGTGCGCCCGTCCGTCCTTCATGGGCCACCTCGGCTAGTAGACGGAATCCTTCTCCACGACACACAGGGCCCAGATGATGAACCCGTCCATCGCGATCAGGGTGATGGACCAGATGGGGTGGTACGGGAGGGACAGGAAGCTGGCGATGATCATCAGTGACGTGATGACGATGCCTGTGACCCTGGCCCACGTCGCGGCGACGAACAGGCCGAAACTGACGACCACCGCGATCGTGCCGATGATGATGTGGATCCAGCCCCAGGTCGTCAGGTTGAACTCGAAGGCGTACCCGGGTGTGGTGACGAAGACGCTGTCCTTGAGGACGGCCATGAGACCCCGGCAGAAGTCCATGGATCCGGAGAGGAACAGCAGAACCCCGGCGAAGATGGTCAGCCCGGCGGCTGCCGTCTGTGTCGCGCCCGGGGTGTGGCGCCGAGTGGTCGAGGTGGCCATGACAGGACCTCCGTACTCAAGGCCGTACTCGATGAGGGTGCCGATCGCACCGCTGTGCCCCGAGTGTTGCCCCCGGCCGGTGCCCCCGGTCGTCACCCTCCGAGGGTGACGCCGCAGGGCGGGCCGCCCAGGAGGCTGGCCGTCGTCCGGCCCGCGAACGGGGGCGCAGGACCGCGAACGGAGGCAAGGCGATGACCGTGCCGTCCACCCCAGACGGAACAGGCGCCCAGGACGGAGCAGGCGCCCGGGACGGAGCAGATGCCCGGCAGGAGAAGCGCCCCTGGCCGCGTCAGGTGCTCGTGCCGCTGGCCCTCGCCCAGTTCGTCTGCAGTTTCGCGGGCTCGAACATGAACGTGATGATCAAGGACATCAGCAAGGACCTGGACACCACGGTGCAGGGCGTACAGACCACGATCACGCTCTTCCTGCTCGTCATGGCGGCGCTGATGATCCCGGGCGGCATCCTGACCGACCGTTACGGCCGCAAGCGCTGCCTCGTCATCGGCCTCGCCGTGTACGGAGTCGGCACCGTGCTCAGCGCGGTGGCACCCGGCCTCGGCATCCTCATCCTGGGCAACTCCATCTTCCAGGGCGTCGGTACGGCCCTGCTCATCCCGCCCGTCTACATCCTCACCACCCTCGTGTTCACGAACGTGGCCGACCGTGCCCGTGCCTTCGGGGCGATCATGGCGATGGGCGGGATCGGTGCCGCCGCGGGGCCGCTGATCGGCGGGCTCATCACCTCGGCGATCAGCTGGCGGGCCGCCTTCGTCTTCCAGGCCCTGGTGGTCGCGGTGATCATCGTCCTCACGCGCCGCATCGACGACCCGGTCCCGCCGGACCCCGACCGTGTATTCGACACCGGTGGCGCGGTGTTGTCCGCGACCGGTCTGGTCCTGCTCGTCATGGGCATCCTCGTCGCCGACGACAACGCCTGGCTGATGGCCGGTCTGCTGCTTGCCGGTGGGCTGACGCAGCTGGCCTTCTTCCGCTGGGTACGGGCGAAGGAACGCGCCGGGGCCCAACCACTGCTGCGGACCGAGCTGTTCCGCAACCGCACGTCCAACCTCGGTCTGATCACCCAGCACACCCAGTGGCTGATGCTCATGGGGGTGTCGTTCGTGGTCGCCGCCTACCTCCAGGTCGTCCGCGGGTACAACGCGATCGACACCGGCGTGATCTTCAGCGCGTCCACGATCGGCCTGCTCGTGTCCTCGCTGGGCGCCTCGCGCTTCGCGAAGAGGCGTGAGCAACGCACGCTGGTCATGGTCGGGTTCGCCACGACGATCTGTGGCATCGGTCTGCTGCTCACTTCGGCCCACGGTTCTCCGAGCGCCTGGATCTTCGTCCCCGGGCTGCTCCTCATCGGCCTGGGAATGGGGGTGATGCTGACCCCCTCGGTCAACGTGGTGCAGTCGAGCTTCCCCGAGGACCAGCAGGGTGAGATATCGGGCCTCTCGCGCAGTGTGTCCAACCTCGGTTCCTCGGTGGGCACCGCGATCGCGGGCACCATCCTCGTCGCGGACCCGTCCGCGGGGCCGTACGCCGTGGCGCTCGCGGTGCTCGGCGTCATCGGGCTCGGCGGGTTCGGCGCCGCCGCGATGCTGCCCCGGACCCCGCCCCCCACCCGGCACGGGTGAAAACGCGTGGGCCGTACCGCTGGACGGCGTCAATGCCAGTCGTAACGGACGGCACTGAGGACCACCAGGTCCTGGACCGACGCGCGGCGTCTGCTGAGCGGTATCCAGCACAGGCCCAACGGGAACGTCACGCACAGAGCGGCACGCACCAGGGAGCGCGGCCACCCGAGAAGCCGTCCTGCGCGGTCGGTGACGCGCAGCCCCATCAGCCGGTCTCCCGCCGTGCGCCCGATCGCGGCCCAGGAGCAGGCGAGGTACAGGACGGCGAGGGTCCAACCCGAGGCGCCGGAGAGCCAGACGGACGGATTGGGGAAGTGGAACGGAGGACCGGTGACGAGCAGTCGCACACCCCCGACGCCCGCCTGGATCGCGAAGCCGATGACGGCAAGGACCAGCGCATCGAGTACCGCGGCGATGCCACGCGAGACGATCCCGGCAGGATCGGGTGCGGGCCCGCCCGCCGGCACGGTCACCGGGCACGCCCGGGCGGCGGACCGGCCCCGTTGTCCTGAGGCGGCCCCGCACGCTTCAGGAGCCGGTCGCTGAACCGGTTGACGCTCCGGTCCCCGCGCTTGCCGAGCAGCCGGATCGCGTCGGCGGTCTCCGCGGCCATCCCACCCCCGGTGTCGCGGACGATCCGCCCGACGTCGATCTCGGACAGCACGTCACGGGTGAGCCCCACCAGATCGATCCGCACGATCACCGCGTCGACATCGACCCGATCGGCGACCTGGTCGACGTCGATCCGGTCGGCGACCCGATTGACGTCCACCCGTTCCGCGATGCCGTTCACGTCGACGCGGTCGGCGATCGCCTCGACGTCCACCCGGTCGGTGATCCGGCGTATGTCGATGCGTTCGGCGATACGGTTCACGTCGACGCGGTCGGCGATCGTCTCCACGTCCACCCGGTCGGCCACCCGCCGTACGTCGACCCGGTCCGCGATCCGGTTCACGTCGACACGTGCCACGAGGTCGTCAAGGTCGATGCGGTCGAGAACCACGGCAGTCAGCGCACGGATCACCGTGCCCGCCGCCTCATCCACGATGCCAAGGACACTCCGCGCCCGTCGGGCGACGAAGGCCACAGGGCCCCACGCGTTTTCATCAGCCATCCGGTGATCGCAGCGGTAACCGGCGGCTCTGGCATCCTCCGCCGCGGGTGAGTCGCCCGCGGCGGGGTGATCCATCAGTAGTGCGGGACGACGACCACCGGGCAGTCGGCTTGGTGGACGGCCGCGTGCGTGGTCCGTCCGAGGTGCGGCCCGACAGGTACACGGCGGCCGATGACCAGCAGCGCGGCGGTCGAGGTCGCCTTGACCAGGTGATGGCCGGCCAGACCGTGCACGAGCCGGTCGGTGACCAGCGTTCCGGGGAACTTCCGCCGCCAGGGGGCGAGTTCGGCGGTAAGGCGGTGCGCCTTCTCCGGCATGGGGTCGATGGCGTCGGCGGAAGGGATCAGCGGGGCGGTCCAGACGTGCACGACATGGAGGGGTGCCTGGCGGGACGCCGCCGCGTCGAAGGCGTACTCAAGGAGTTCGTCGCCGGGATGGGCGAGGTCGAGACCGAGCACGACCGGATGATCCGGGCCGACCGCGGGGTCCCGGTCCTCGGAGTGGTCCGAAGCCCGTACGAGAGCGACGGGACAGGAGGCACGTGCGGTGACGGCCAGCGCGACCGAGCCGACCAGGGCCCTGGCGAGCGCGCCGGAACCGCGTGAGCCGAGGACGAGCAGAGCCGAAGATCTGGCTGTCGCCAACAGCGCACCCACCGGTGATCCGGTGACCTGCTCGTCGAGGATCCTGAGGGTGGGGTGCGCGTTCGAGAGTTGCAGGACGGCGCGCCCGAGTGCTCCGCTCTCGCGCTGGGACGGGACGTCGATCTCCGGCAGCCGGCTGCGTTCCGCCGGCGGGTCGAAGGCTTGGACGAGGTGCAGGGGCAGGTCACGTCGTAGGGCTTCGTGGGCCGCCCAGGCGGCGGCGTCCAGGCTCTCGGGTGAGCCGTCGACGCCGGCGGTGATGGTCTGCTGCGCGGGCATGGTGCGCACCTCCGCGGTGTGGTCGGGGCGTCAGCCGATCCAGGTCCAGTCGGCGACCTCGGGGAGGTCGGTGCCGTGGGCGCGGATCCAAGTGTGGTGGCGGGAGCGGGTGTCGGCCATGGCCTGGCGGAGGGAAGCGGTGCGGACGGCGAGATGGGGGACCCGGTCGATGACGTCCATGACGAGGCGGTACCGGTCGAGGTCGTTGCGTACGACCATGTCGAACGGCGTGGTGGTGGTGCCCGCCTCCTTGTAGCCGCGTACATGCAGATTGCTGTGCCCGGTGCGGCGGTACGCGAGGCGGTGGATCAGCCAGGGATAGCCGTGGTACGCGAAGATCACCGGCTTGTCGGTGGTGAAGAGAGCGTCGTACTCGGCGTCGGGCATGCCGTGCGGATGCTCCTCGTGGGGGAGCAGGCGGGTCATGTCGACGACGTTGACCACGCGGACGGCGAGTTCGGGCAGGTGCTCGCGCAGAAGACCGGCCGCGGCCAGGACTTCCAGCGTGGGCACATCGCCCGCGCAGGCGAGCACCACGTCGGGCTCGCGCCCGCCGGCATCGGATCCCGCCCACTGCCAGATGCCGGCGCCGCGCGCGCAGTGGACGCGCGCCTCGTCCAGGGAGAGCCAGTCGAAGCAGGGCTGCTTGCCCGCGACGACGACGTTCACGTAGTCACGGCTGTGCAGGACGTGCTCGGACACGGAGAGCAGGGTGTTGGCGTCCGGCGGCAGATAGACGCGGACGACCTCGGGGCTCTTGTTGAGTACGTGATCCACGAACCCGGGGTCCTGGTGCGAGAAGCCGTTGTTGTCCTGGCGCCAGACGTGCGAGGTGAGCAGGTAGTTGAGGGAAGGCACCGGTGCGCGCCACGGCAGCAGCCGTGAGGTCTTGAGCCACTTGATGTGCTGGTTGACCATCGAGTCGACGATGTGGACGAACGCTTCGTAGCTGGAGAACAGGCCGTGGCGGCCGGTGAGGGTGTAGCCCTCCAGCCAGCCCTGGCAGAGGTGTTCGGAGAGGACCTCCATGACGCGCCCGCTGCGGGAGAGGTGCTGGTCGGTGTCGAGGATCTGTGCCTGCCAGGCCTTGCCGGTGACGTCGTACAGCGCGTCGAGGCGGTTGGACGCGGTCTCGTCGGGACCCACGACCCTGAAGTCCCTGCGCTCGGACGTGTCCGCCATGATCCGGGCGAGCAGAGAGCCGAGGACCCGCGTGGGCTCGTGCTGGGTCGTACCCGGCTTGTCTACGGGGACAGCGAAGTGTTCGAGCGGCTCCACGGGCAGATCGCGGGTGAGCAGGCCGCCGTTGGCGTGCGGGTTCGCCCCGAGCCGTCGAAGGCCGTCGGGGACGCAGTCGAGAACCTGCGCGCGGGGGCGGCCGTGCTCGTCGAAGAGATCCTGCGGCCGGTAGGAGCGCAGCCACGCCTCCAACTGGGCCAAATGGTGGGGGTCTTCACGTACGAGAGCGAGCGGCACCTGGTGCGAACGCCAGGTGCCCTCGACCGGTTCTCCTTCCACCGTCGTCGGACCGGTCCAGCCCTTGGGAGTGCGCAGCACGATCACGGGCCAGCGCGCCCGGCCGTGCGCGCCGCCGCTCCGGGCGGCCCGCTGGATCGCGACGATGCGCTCCAGGGCCTGGTCCATGGCCCTGGCCAGCGACTGGTGCACCTTGCGCGGGTCGTCGCCGCTCACGTGCAGCGGCTCGTGGCCGTACCCCTTGAGCAGGGAGTCGAGTTCGGCCTCCGGGATCCGGGAGAGCACGGTCGGGTTGGCGATCTTGTAACCGTTGAGGTGGAGGATCGGCAGGACCGCGCCGTCGTGGGCGGGATCGAGGAACTTGTTGGAGTGCCAGGAGGCCGCAAGGGGGCCCGTCTCCGCCTCGCCGTCGCCGATGACACACGCGACGAGCAGCCCGGGGTGGTCGAAAGCGGCTCCGTAGGCGTGCGCGAGGGAGTAGCCGAGCTCGCCGCCCTCGTGGATCGAGCCGGGCGTCTCGGGAGCCACATGGCTCGGCACACCGCCGGGGAACGAGAACTGGCGGAAGAGCTTCGCCATGCCCGCCGCGTCCCTCGTGACATCGGGGTACGTCTCGCTGTACGAGCCCTCCAGCCAGGAGTTGGCGAGTACTGCCGGGCCGCCGTGCCCCGGCCCCCACACGCACAGAGCGTTGAGGTCGTGCTCTTTGACGACGCGGTTCAGATGCGTATGGATGAGGTTGAGGCCGGGCGAGGTGCCCCAGTGGCCGAGGAGGCGTGGCTTGATGTGTTCGGGTCGCAGCGGTTCGGTCAACAGAGGATTGCCCAGCAGATAGATCTGACCGGCGGCCAAGTAGTTCGCCGCGCGCCAATGGGCGTCGAGGGCCGCTGTTCGTACGAGTGCCACGGTGCCTCCTGCGTCGGGGTGTTCGGAGGTGTTGCGTGAGCGATCAGGCGTGCGCGGGCGGGGCCATGCCCCGGCAGGGGCCGTGCTTGGGACGGTTCCACCGAGGAGGCCGGTCGGGGAGGGGCGAACCGGCCTCGGTGGGCGGCCGCGGATCGCGGCGCATCGCCGTACCGGCATATCGAGGTACCCGGCGCATCGCCGCCCACACCTCGTCGGAGCCCGGTCCAGGCGAGTGGCCACAGTGGCTGACAGACACCTGTTCGATGTTGTCGAGTCCCTCTATGGTGGCGAATGCCCCAGACCTCGGCGTTCTACCTTTTCGTGTCGATTTCAATTGACAGCGGGGGAGCCGAGATGTCGCGCCTTGGGGCAGAGCACCTGCAGAGCGCCGCGGACGGCAGCAGACCGTCCGGCCCGGCGTCCATGCCTCACGTCGCCACCACAACGCCTCGCCCGGCGATCGCCCATGGCGCTTGCCCGCCGGTGCGAGGGCGGCGGCCTTTCCCGGTCCGGAGAGCATCTTCGATGTTCCGAAATCCCCGTGCGGCTCCCGGGAAAGGCCGTACCTCGGTCTCAAGGTCACGCCCTGGAACCGGCGCGTGTCCACGTCACGGAAGAGGAGCTATGGAATGAACATCCTGGTCGGCTACACCGGGGTGCACGGCTCGACGCACGGCATCGCGGAGCGCCTCGCGACCCGGCTCGCGGAGTGCGGGCACGTCACGGTCG
This sequence comes from Streptomyces sp. NPDC056486, assembly GCF_042795295.1. Classification (NCBI taxonomy): domain Bacteria; kingdom Bacillati; phylum Actinomycetota; class Actinomycetes; order Kitasatosporales; family Streptomycetaceae; genus Streptomyces; species Streptomyces sp. NPDC056486. Next base: position 148,656 of record NZ_JBHTSF010000003.1, on the reverse strand, counting down.
TCGTGCCGTTGGCGGCGGAGCAGAAGACGGGGGGCTATGACGCCTTCGTGCTGGGCAGCGCGGTGCATCACGGGGCCTGGCTCGGGCAGGCCACCGACTTCATCCGCAGCCACCCCAGCACCCTCGCCACGCATCCGACCTGGCTGTACAGCGTCAGCGTGCCGCCCCACGCGGGACACTGGCCCGTCCGTCGCAGCGTCGAGCCCCGGCAGCTGGCCGGGATCCGCTCCCTCATCCGCCCCTGGGAGCACCAGATGCTGGCCGGAGCCGTCTACCGCGATCATGTTCCGGGGTGGCGGCATCTGGCCTTCCGGGCGCGCGGCGGACGTTACGGCGACCACCGGGACTGGAAGGCCGTCGACAACTGGGCGGAGCGTATCCACCGCGGGCTCGCCAGTGCCGACGCCGCCGACACGGGCCTGTGACTCCGCGGAACACGACTGGTCGACGCGGACCGGGCTCGCCGGGCCCCGCGGGACACGGCGAACTCGCGGACCCCTCCCTGGGCGGCACGCGCAGCCTGTTGGAGGCGGTACTGCGGGAACTCAACCAGGGCCTGCACGGCTGCCAGGCCCGAACGCCGCTGATACCACGCACAAGGCCATGCGACAACAGGTCTGACACCAGCGGCAGTTGACGGCGTTGTGGCGGCCGTCGCCATTCTGCCCCGGTTGTGGTGGCTCCTACGGTTGCCGGCACCCCGGCGTCCCGGCCCGCAGCAGGAGCGGACGGTCTCCGGGGTCGCGTGATCCGCCCCGGAGACCGCGTAGCCCTCCGTCGGGAGCCGCCATGCCGTCGTACGAGAGACATGTGAATCCGCAGTCGTCCGAAGGGCCGCTTGCCCGGGCGAAGGGAAGGGGGCGGTGGCGCCGGGCCCTGGGGCGTGTGACCGCCGTCGTGGGCCTGGTCGTGGCCGGAGCGGTGTTCGCGCCGTCGCCCGCCGCACAGGCCGCGCCGACAGCCGTCGCCCTGGAGAAGGTCGCCGACTTCGGCGCCAATCCGGGCAGCCTGAACATGTACGTGTACCGTCCGGCCACCCTGGCGGCGAACCCCGCGGTGGTGGTGGCCATGCACGGCTGCAGTCAGAGCGCGCAGCTGTACGCCGACAACGCGGGCCTGGTGAAATTCGCCGACCAGCACGGCTTCCTGCTCGTCTTCCCCGAGCAGACGTCCGCCAACAACAGCAGCAAGTGCTTCAACTGGTTCCAGCCAGGGGACACCCGACGCGGGCAGGGCGAGGCCGCGTCGATCCGTCAGATGGTGGCGCACGCCGGTTCCGCGTACGACGCCGATCCGGAACGTGCGTACGTCACCGGTCTGTCGGCCGGTGGCGCCATGACGTCGGTGATGCTCGCCACCTACCCGGACGTGTTCAAGGCGGGCGCCGTGATCGCGGGCCTCCCGTACGACTGCGCCGACGACGTGCTTTCGGCGTACAGCTGCATGAACCCCGGCGTCGACCGCACCCCAGCGGCCTGGGCACAAGGCGTCCGTGACGCCCACCCCGGCTATGGCGGCCCCTGGCCGCGGGTGGCGATCTGGCAGGGCGACAACGACCCCACCGTCGCCAAGAGGAACGCCGACGAACTGCGTGACCAGTGGACCGCCGTCAACGGCCTCGACCAGAGCCCGGACCGCACCTCCACCATCGGCCCCAATTCGACGCGCAGGGAGCAGTACCTCGGGACGGACGGGAGCGTCGCCGTAGAAGTCGACCGCGTCCCCTCCATCGCCCACGGCACCCCGGTCGACCCGGGAACAGGCGCACAGGAGTGCGGTGCGACCGGAACGGCGAACTTCATCGACTCCATCTGTTCCAGCTACTGGATCACCGGCTTCTTCGGCCTGGACGGCTCCGCCCCGGCCCCCGGCGGCCTGCCCGCCCCGAGCGGCCTGGCCACGACCGGCGCGAGTGACACGTCCGTCACTCTGAACTGGAGCAGCGTCGAGGGCGCCGCGTCGTACGCCGTGTACAGGGACGGTGTCCGGGTCGCCACGCCGACAGGGCCTCCGTTCACGGACGCCGGTCTCAGCTCCGGCGCCAGCCACACGTACAGCGTCGCCGCTCGCGATGCGGCCGGCACAGCAGGTACGCGGTCGGCCCAGGTCACCGCCTCCACCACGGGCTCCGCCGCCAAGTGCTGGACCGCGAACAACTATCAGCAGGTCCAGGCCGGGCGGGCCACCACCAACGGCGGCTACGTCTACGCCAAGGGCTCGAACCAGAACATGGGCCTCTACAACACGGCCGTCACGCACACCCTCAAGGAATCGCCAATCGGCCATTACGTCATTGCCGACGGCACCTGCCCCTGACGAACTCCCACAGCACCTGACAGCGGTGGCGCCGGACTTCGGTCCTGCCACCGCTGCTCCACGTAGCCGCCGTACGCGTTCACGACCACCGGAGGTACCACCCGTGCCCGTCATGGATCCGCCCAGACCTCTGCCCCGTAAGGTGCGCCCCGCCCTCCCGCTCCGCAGTGCCATCGCCTTGACGGCGATGCTCGTCACGCTCGCCGCGGTCCCTGCGGCGGCCGAACAGCGTGGCGGAGGCCAGGGCGGCAGTACAGGGCAGCATTGCGCGTCGTCGGCGCGCCTGAAGGTGCCCGGCGCCGAACGTCAGGAGAAGTCCTGCCTGGCCGAGTTGACCACCGCGGGGACGATCACCTCCGGCCACACGGACCCGGCCGACTGGGCGGGACTGACCCCCGCCGCTCTCACGACGCCTCGCGGTGTGTCCGGCATTCAGATCGACGGCTACTTCCCCGACACCTCGGCGACCAACACCAACCACGGTGGGAAGCACGACGCGCAGTTCGTCATCCGCCTGCCCGACCGGTGGAACGGCGGCCTGGTGGTCGCGGGCACCCCCGGGGTCCGCGAGCAGTACGCCAACGACCGGGCGATCGGCGACTGGGTGCTCTCCCGGGGCTACGCGTTCGCCTCGACCGACAAGGGCAACACCGGCGCCGCCTTCTACCGGGACGGGGACGGTCCTGGCGACGCGATCGCCGAATGGAACGAACGCGTCACCCAACTCACCCGCGCCGCCCGGACAGTGGTCGCGCAGCGATACCACCGGGCTCCCGCGCGTACGCTGGCCACCGGCATGTCCAACGGCGGGTATCTGGTGCGCTGGCAGTTGGAGAACCATCCCGACCTCTACGACGGGGGAGTGGACTGGGAAGGCACTCTGTGGAAGGCCAAGGGCCCGAACCTGCTCGACTTCCTGCCGCCCGCGCTGCGCGCCTACCCGATCTACGCGGCGGGTGGCGAAGGAGCAGGCAGAGCCCATCGGGAGATGGTCGCCGCAGGCTTCCCGGCCGGTTCGGAATTCCTGTGGCCCTACCACCACCAGGTCTACTGGGACCTGACCCAGCGGATCTACCGCGAGGAGCTGGACCCGGCCTACGACGGTGCGACGGAGGCAGGCACCCCCTTCTGCGCACCGGGGACACCGGCATGCGACGCCGACTACGCGTACGCGTCCCGGCCACGCGAAGTCCGCGCCGCCGTACGGAAGATCGCTCTGACCGGACGCATCGGCAAGCCGCTGATCACCGTGCACGGCACCCTCGACGTCCAGCTGCCCATCAGCAAGGACTCGGACGTCTACGCGAAGATGGTCCGCGGCGCGGGCCGCGGCGACCTGTTCCGCTACTACCGCGTCGAAGGCGGTACGCACGTCGATTCGCTCTTCGATACGTTCCCCGACAAGCTGCGGCCCCTGGTGCCCTGCCACCGCTCCGCCTTCATGGCGATGGAGACCTGGCTCGACCGGGGAGAGCGGCCGTCGCCCAGCCGTACCGTGCCGCGTCCGGACGCGGCCGACCCGGCGGATCTGCTCGCCCGGTGCCCCCTTGCCGGGTAGGGAATTCGGACAACGATGTCGCACAAGTCCGGGCAGGGCGATGCGTGCCGGAAGGTCGGCTTCCTGAACGGGAAGCCAAAAGGCGCGAGTTAACCTAAGATCGCCACGCTCCCCATTCGTAAGGGAGTTCGGTGCGCTCGGGGAGGTTTCGTTCGTTGTGGTGAAGGTGTACAGGGTCGCCGGGGCGAGTACGCCGTGGTGAGCCGTCTCAAGCGCGGTTCCGTGGGCCGTGAGGCCTTGGTCTGGCTGATGGCGGTGGTCCTGGCGGCCGCGGGCGCGGTGCTCGCCGCACTGGACGCGGCAGCCGAGTGGCGGCGGGTCCTGGCCGGCGGCTGCGCCGCGGTCGCGGTACTGCTGCTCGCCTGGGTCCTGGTGCTGATCCGGCAGTTGTCCGCCGAGCGGGCAGACCGTGCCCGGCAGGCGCGCCTTGCCGCGGTCCGCGAAGCCGAAGTGGAGCACCTGGCCGGTGTGAGGCTCCCGGCGATCGCGGAGCGGGTGCGCGCCGGGCAGCGACTGGAAGGTGTGCCGGGCCCGTTGGCGCCGCCGGGGGACACCGGCGAGGAATTCGCGCGGGCACTCGCCGCCGTTTCCGGGGCCCTTGGATCGGACGAGGCGGTGCGCCGCGAACGCGGCCTGCGCGACTCGGTGCAGGCCGCCTTCGAGTCCGTCGCACGCACCATGCACGCGATGGCCACGGTCCAGCAGCAGGTTCTCGACCGGGTCGAGCGCTCCATCGACGACCCGCACCTCATGGCCGAGGTCATGAAGGCCGACCACGCGGCCGCGCAGATGACCCGCAAGGCCCAGACACTCCTGGTGATGTGCGGGATCTGGCCCGCCCGCAGGGAGACACGGCCGGTCTCGCTGTACGACTGCGTACGTGGCGCACAGTCGCGGATCGTGGAGTACGGCCGGATCGAGGTGCACGGCGGACAGACGCTGTACGCCGTGCCGCCCGCGGTGGAGGGGCTGATGCACGCCATCGCCGAACTCCTGGAGAACGCCACGGTGTTCTCTCCCTCGCGCTCCCAAGTCGTCGTCACCATCCGCGAGGTGGGCGCCGGAGCGGTCCTCGAGATCGACGACGCCGGGCTCGGAATGCCGCCGGACGTACTGCACCGGGCGATGGGCCAGCTCCGCGACGACCAGGACCTGGCCCGCCTGGGCGCGGTGCCCCGCCTCGGTCTGGCCTGTGTGGGCCGCTGGAGCCGGGAGCTGGGTTTCAACGTGGAGCTGAGCGGGGCCTCGGCCTACGGCGGCACGCGTGCGGTGACGTTCGTGCCGTTCCGGCTGCTGACCGAACCTCCCTCGCGCCTCACGGGATCCCACCGGGTGAGCGCCACCACGGCGCCCCCGCAGCCGATACCCGAACCCGGGCCCGCTCCCGCGCAATTGCACGAACAGCATGAACGGCTCGATCCCGCCGAGCACGCGGAACTGCCCTTCCGGACCGCCCCGAGCGCGCCCCCGGCCCCGCTGACCCCTGCGAGCGAGACGGCGGTCGGCCTGCCCCGGCGGCGCAACCGGCGCCACGCCGCCCCGGGCGCGACCCGCCCCCCTGCGCCGGAGCGTCGGCAGGCACCCCCGGCCACGCCTGGGGCCCCCTGGACGCCGGAGGCGGCGCGCGCGTCGATCGCCAGCGTGGTGTCCGGTTCGCTGCGCGGCCGCGCGGCCCTGGACGCGGACCGGTCCGCGGCGCAGGACGCGAACAGTCCGGCGGAGCCACCACAGACCGCTACACCGTCCCAACCCCCCACCCCTGACGAGCATGACGGAGGCCGGCAGTGACCGGAATAATCACCCCCCTTCCCGACCTGGGCTGGATGCTCCGCCCGCTGATCGAGATCCCCGGGGTCCGGCACAGCGTGGTGGTCTCCGAGGACGGGCTGCGGCTCGGGCACGCGTCCGCGGAGAACCTCACCGGTCCTGTGGCCGACCTGAGCGTCGCCGAAGCCGAGTCCCTCTCCGCGGCCTGCGCGGCGATGACCATGACGGGCAGGTCCACGACCGCGCTGCTTTACGGTTCGGGCGCCGACGTACGGCAGTTGATGCTGGAGACCGACCACGGGTTCGTGCTGTTCACCCACGCCGGTGTGGGCGCGCACCTGGGGGTCGCCACCGACCTGAGCGCCGATGTCGGCCTGGTGGCCCAGCAGATGCAGCTGCTCGTGGTGAAGATCGGCTCGCATCTGAGCAGCCTGCCGCGGGATCCGGCCGCTTCGGCGTCATGACGACCCCGCGGCCGGAGGAGCCGACGGCCTCGGCGATCCGTCCGTACGTGATCACTCGCGGGCGGTCGGCATCCGACACCGAGTCCCTGGCCTGGGAGTCCCTGGTGATGGCGACCGACGCGGCGTTCCCCGCGTCGCTCCAGCCCGAGCACCAGATCATCCTGGCGCACTGCCAGGGACTCCTCTCGGTGGCCGAGGTGGCCGCCCACATCGGCCAGCCCCCCTCGGTCGTACAGGCGTTGCTCTGCGATCTCCTCGAATGGGGACTCATCGTGACGCGCCCGCCCGTGCCTCCAGCCGAACACACCGATGTGACCATGCTCAGAAAGGTCCTCCATGGTCTCGAAAGCCGCCTCTGACGCGCCGTCCGAGGCCTCGCAGTCATCCGGCTCCGGGAAGTACCTCACTTCCAGCGTCGTGGGCGCCGCCAAGATCCTGGTCGTCGGACCGCTGGGGGTCGGCAAGACCACCCTGATCGGCACCGTCTCGGAGATCAAACCCCTGTCCACCGAGGCCGTCATGACGCAGGCGGGCGCCCGGGTCGACACCGTCGTGACCGGCGGCAAGACGACCACGACCGTGGCCCTCGACTTCGGCCGGATGACCATCGACGGGGACCTGGTCCTCTACCTGTTCGGGACCCCCGGCCAGCAGCGGTTCCTGCCCGCGTGGCGGGACCTGGCCAAGGGCGCACTCGGTGCCCTGGCCCTGGTGGACACGCGTGACCTGGAGGCGTCCTTCGACGCCCTGGGCAACCTGGAGGACCTCGGACTGCCCTTCGCGGTGGCCGTCAACATCTTCCCCGGCAGCCCCCAGCACAGCGCCGACGATCTGCGCGCGGCCCTCGACCTGCTCCCCGGCACCCCCGTGGTGACCTGCGACGCACGTGACCCCGCGTCCTCGGTCCGGGCCCTGATCGCCCTCGTCAGCCACCTCATCCACATCGCCACGGAGACCTCATGACCTCGCCCTACGCCGCGGCCGGGCCGCCCGACCGCTGCCCGGTCACCGGAGCCGCGGCACCGGTGACCGCGCTGTACGGATCCGACCTCGACGGCGACGCGTTGCCCGCCCTGTACGAGCAACTGCGCGGCGACCATGGTCCGGTGGCACCCGTTGCCATCGCCCCGGGCGTCGACGCCTGGCTGGTCATCGGCCACCGGGAAATGCTGCAACTGACCCGCGACGAGCAGGACTTCTCGCACGATCCGCGCCGCTGGAGCCTGCTGCGGGAGGGCCGGGTGCCCGCCGACTCGCCGATCCTGCCCATGGTCGGCTGGCGGCCCGCCCTGCTGTTCGCCGACGGACAGCAGCACCGCCGGATGCGCGCCGCCGTCTCCGCCGCCCTTGCCGGGATCAACGGCCACGAACTGCGGCGCTCCGTGCGGGCCATGGCCGAGGAAGTGATCGTGTCGTTCGCCGGGCGCAGCGAGGCCGACCTGGTGGCCGACTACGCGCGCAAGCTGCCGATGCGCGTCATCACCGCACTGCTCGGCCTCGACGACGAGACCGGCCGTCACCTGGTGGAGGCCCTCGCCGGAACGGCCGCCGCCACCGGCGGTTCCGCGGACGCCAGCAAGCGGATGGGCGCGATCCTGCTCCAGCTGATCGAGGAGAAGCGGCGCCACCGCGGCAACGACATCACATCGGCCCTGCTGCACCACCCCGCCGGACTCACCGACGAAGAGGTCCTGCACAACCTCGTGGTCATGTTCGTCGCGGGAAACCAGACCTCCGTCAACTGGATCGCCACCACCCTGCGCATCCTGCTGTGCGACCCGCAGTTCCGCTCCTCGCTGACCGGCGGCCACCTCAGCGTGGACGACGCGCTCGACCTGGTCCTGTGGCGCTTCCCGCCCACGCAGAACTTCCCCGCCCGCTACGCCACCCGTGACATGACCTTCGGCGGGCAGCACATCCGCACCGGCGACATGCTCATCCTCGGTCTGGCCGGCGCCAACGCGGACCCGCAGATCCTCCCCGACGACGGTTCACCGGTCGTCGGCAACCGCTCCCACCTGGCCTTCGGCGCCGGTCCGCACATCTGCCCGGCCCAGGACCCGGCCAGGCTCATCACCCGCACCGCCGTGGACACGATCCGCCACCGCCTGCCCGACCTCGAGCTGGCCATCCCGCAGAGCGAACTGCAGTGGGTCAAGTCGCCCTGGAGCAAGGGACTCGCCGCACTCCCGGTCCGCTTCACCGCTCCTGTCCTGCCTCAGCATCCCGCCCCCTTGCCGGAGCCCAAGCCCGTGCTGTGACCGGACACACCGTCAGCGCCTCGCAGCATGCCCATGCCGCAGCCGACCCGCCCCTCACCCAGTCGTCCAGGAGAGCCCGTTGAACACGTCACAGGTGAACACCGCAGCCAGCCAGCCGCACCGCTTCGACCCGGCGGGCGGCTGTCCGCACGCCGACAACGCCCGGCTCCTCGCGCAAGGCGCCGTCACGCCGGTGGTCCTGCCCGGTGATGTACAGGGCATGGCGGTCCTCGGTCATGACGCGCTCAAAGAGTTCCTCTCGCACCCCGACGTCGCCAAGAACGCGCAGCACTTCGCCGCCCTGCAGGCGGGCGAGATACCCGACGGCTGGCCGCTGAAGACGTTCGCGACGGTGCAGGGCATGACCACCGCCGACGGCACGGACCACCGCAGGCTGCGTTCCCTGATGGGCAAGGCGTTCACCCCGCGCCGGGTGGCGGAACTGCAGCCGCGGATCACGGCTCTGACGGCCAGGCTGCTCGACGACCTGGACCAGGCGGCCGCCACGGGCGACGGCGTCGCGGACCTGCGCAGGCACTTCGCGATGCCGCTGCCGATGGGGGTCATCTGCGAACTCCTGGGCGTGGACGCCGAATACCAGGACCGCCTGCACCACCTGTCGAACCAGATCGTCGCCACCGACATCGGCCCCGCAGAGGCGATGGCGGCCAACCGGGAGATGATCGAGGTCCTCGGCGCGGTCGCCGCAGGCCGTACCGCGAACCCGGGAGACGATCTCACCAGCGCCCTGATCGCGGCCAGGGAGGAGAACGGCGACCGGCTCAGCCCGCAGGAGTTGATCGGCACCCTGATGCTCACGATCATCGCCGGGCACGAGACCACCCTCAACCTGATCACCAACGCCGTACGCGCCCTGTGCACCCACCGCGATCAGCTCGCCCTCGCCCTGTCCGGCAAAGTGACGTGGGCCGACGTGGTGGAGGAGACCCTGCGCTGGGACAGCCCCGTCAGCTACTTCCCCTTCCGGTACCCGACCCGCGACCTCACGCTCGACGGCACCGTCATCCCCCAGGGCACCCCCGTACTGGCCGGCTACTCCGCGGCGGGCCGCGACAAGCAGGCCCACGGCCCCGACGCCGACCAGTTCGACATCACCCGCGACAACACCACCACCCGGCATCTGTCCCTGGGCCACGGCGCGCACTTCTGCATGGGTGCACCGCTGGCCCGCATGGAGGCCACCATCGCCCTGGAGCAGCTGTTCACGCGCTTCCCCGACCTCGACCTCACCATGCCGGAGCCCGAACTGCCCCGCCACGCCTCCTTCGTGGGCAACAGCGTCCAGAAGCTGCCTGTGCGCCTGGGTGCCCTGCGGCCGTAGCCGGTCAACCCCGCGCTGCGAGGCGGTACTCGGCGCGGTCCTGCCAGTGTGAACCGTCCCAGACGATGAGGTGCACCGACCGGACGCGGCAGCTCAGTGGCAACAGAGGCTCCAGTTCGGCCTGCAGCGCGTCGTACGCGGCGTCCTGGGTCGCGGGACCCTCGCTGTTCGCCAACGTCAGATGCGGGGCCAGCGGGGGCTCGAAGATCCCCCGGTAGGGCACGGCATCGGGCCAGCGCCGGGTGAGGTCCTTGGCCAGGGCCGTGACCGGGGTGCGCGGCCACGGGTCGAGGTAGAGGACGCCGGGATAGCGGGCGAACTCGGCAAAGGTGAGGGTGAAGGCATCGTGCCCGGCGAAGAGAGCGGACAGTTCGTGGCGGGCCGCGGCGTCGAGCCGGCTCTCGTGCACGAAGGGGTAGAGCACCGTCACGTGGGCCGGGAACCCTGCCCGTACCAGCGGGTCGGCCTCGGGGACCTTGATGGTGAGCGCGGTGTCACCCGGTACGTCCGGCCACCCTTCCGTCGCGGGCTCGCTCCGGGCACACTCCTCATCGGCGTTCATCACGCGCCATGATCGCACCGGCGGGGGACTGCCTCCGTCCCGGCGAACAACTGCAGAAGGGACGAAGGACATGGCGAACAACGCCCTCCTCGTGATGGACGTCCAGCGGGACATCGTGGACCTCGCCGACGACGGCTCGGGATATCTCCCGCGCCTGCGCCGCGCGATCGACGGTGCCCGCGCGGCGGCCATCCCCGTGATCTACGTGATCATCGCGTTACGGCCGGGCTATCCGGACGTCAGCGCCCGCAACAAGGCGCTCACCGCCGTGATACGGGCGGGCCTGCACGTCGAGGGCGAGCCCGGCACCGAGATCCACCCGGACATCGCGCCCGAGGCGGGCGACACCGTGGTCACCAAGCGGCGCGGGAGCGCGTTCTCGGGCAGCGACCTGGACCTGGTGCTCAGGGCGCGCGACATCGACAGCCTCGTTCTGACCGGCATCGCCACCAGCGGCGTAGTGCTGCACACCGCGTGTCACGCCAACGACCGGGACCTGGGACTCACCGTCCTGTCGGACGCCTGCCTCGACCTGGACCCCGAGGTGCACGAACTCCTGACGGGGAAGCTGTTCCCGCAGTGGGCGGAGGTCGTCTCGGTCGAGGAGTGGCTCAAGGCCGTCGCACAGGGTTAGCGCCCCGGTTCAGATGCCGGTGACGGCGGTCAGTACGACGGCCGAGTCGTCCAGGGCGGTCAGGCTGTGGCGCTCGTGCGGGATGGGCGCGAACTCGCCCTCGCCCAGTTCGAGCGGTCCGCCCGCCGTGGTGAGCCCGACCCGGCCGCGCAGGACGAACAGGGTCGCGGCCGTGGGCGTGTCGTGCTCACCGAGCTCGGTTCCGGTGGTGAGCACGATCAGGCTCTGCCGCAGCGGACCGTCGTGCAGGAGCAGCTCGGCGCTGCGACCGTGTGCGGCGGTGCGGGCCTTCTCGAGGTGCTCTCCGACAAGGGCGTAAAGATCGGCCACGGCGGTTCCCTCCGACGAAGAGTGGGTGCGTACGCGCGGGCACGCGTCACCCAGTCTTCCCGTCACCCGCGCAGGCCGCATCCGGCAGCCGGAACCCGATCACCCGATGGCGGCGTCCTACCGGGCACATCGCGCTCACGACCGGGAAAGCGCGGAAGGCGAGGGACTGGGTGGAGCAGGTCGTGGACGGTGGCGCGGTGCCGGGAGCGCGGACCGCGCGGCTACGGCGGTGGCTGCGATGGGGTGTGGTCTCGACAGGGCGCTCGCCCTGGGCGCGCGGCCGGATTCTCGCGTCGCTCGCCGTCCTGACAGCTGCCCTGCTGGCGTTCCACTCCGCCGTGCCCAACACCGTGGGCCGCTTCGGCAGTCTCCTCGAGACATTCCTGCCGTGGCTGGGCCTGGCCGTTCCCCTGCTGCTCGCCCTCGCCCTGCTGCGCCGCTCGGCCATCGCCCTGGTGGCGCTGCTCCTGCCCGCCGCCGTCTGGGGGAGTCTCTTCGGCGGACGGGTGGTGGCCGGGGACCATGGCGCCCACGACGTCATGGCGGTCCAGCACAACGTCAGCGACGTGAACGCCGACCCTTCCGGCACCGCCCGCGCCCTGATCGGCTCCGGACCGGATCTCATCGCCCTTGAGGAGCTGACGCCCTCCGCGCTGCCGGTGTACGAGCGAGAGCTGGCACCGGAGTATCCCCACAGGGCGGTGCGGGGCACGGTCGGACTCTGGTCGAAGTATCCGCTGACGGACGTCCGGGCCGTGGACATCAGGCCGGAGGGGGTCGGGCATGACTGGAACCGCGGGGTACGGGCGAGCGCTCGTACGCCGTGGGGCGATATCGCTGTGTACGTCGCCCACTTGCCCTCGGTCCGCGTGCGGTGGAACGGCTTCAGTTCCGGGCGGCGGGACGAGAGCGCGGGCCTCTTGGGCGCGGCGCTCGCCGCCGAGAAGCTGGACCGGGTGATCCTGCTCGGCGACCTCAACAGCACCGTCGACGACCGCGGCCTCGCCCCGGTCACCACACGCCTCGACTCGACGGGACGGAACTCCGCCTTCAGCTGGCCCGCGGCCTTCCCCGTGTCCCGGATCGACCACATCATGACCCGCGCGGCGACCGTCACGCACGTCCGGACGCTGCCCGCCACCGGCAGCGACCACCTACCGGTAGCCGCCGGTATCACGCTGGACCCCTGATGCCCCCGATGCCCCCCCCCGATTCCCTCTGATTCCCTCTGATTCCCTCTGATCAGGAGTTCAGCTGCTTCCAGTCGGCCTGCGCGGTGTTGAGCTGGTCGGCGAGGTCGTCCAGGAAGTCCTTGGCGCTGGTCTTACCGAGCATGACCTTCTGGAAGGCGGGTTCGTTGTCGGCCTTGGAGATCGTGTTCCAGTCCGGCAGGTAGTACGGCAGCTGAACGATCGTGGTGGCAGGGGAGTTGAGTGCTTCAGCGGCCAGGCGTGTCGGCTCCGACTCACCGACCCAGGCGTCCTTGACCGCCTTGGTGTTGGCCGGGATCAGACCGGCTGACTCATTGAACTTGGAGCTGGCCTTGTGGGACGAGGCGAACTCGATGAACTTCCAGGCGGCCTTCTTCTTGGTGCTTGTCTTGAAGATCGAGAGCCCGTCGATCGGGTTGGACACCTGGACCCGCTTGCCGCCGGCCGTCTTCGGGTTCGGCAGGCCGCGGAACTTTCCGGGGCCGAGGGCTTTCACGTGGTCCTGGTAGGAGCCCAGGTTGTGGTTCAGCATGCCGATACGGCCGCCGTCCCATTGGGCGACCATCTGCGTGAAGTTGTTGTTGAGGTCGGCGGCCGGGGTCGTCTTCTTGTAGAGGGCCGTGTACCTCTCCAGGGCGGCGATGTTCTTGGGGTCGTTGACCGTGGTCTTCGTCTCGTCCGCGTTCCAGAAGGACTTGATGCCGCTCTGCCCGTACACCGCGTCCAGGGCCTGAGCGATGGACCCCACGCCACCGCGGATCGTGTAGCCGAACTGGTTGCTGTCCTTGGCGGTGAGGTGGTCCGCCGCCTCGTAGAACTTGCTCCACGTGGTCGGCGCGTCCAGACCGGCGGACTTGAAGAGGTCGGTGCGGTAGTACAGGACACCGTTGTTCGCGGACGTCGGGACCATGAGCAACTGCGACGTCCCGCCCGCCGAAGTCGTCGAATCGAGCATGTTCTTGCTGAGCTCGCCGTCCAGCGGACTGTCGGCCAGCCGGTCCTCCAGCGGCTCAAGGGCGCCCTGGGCCGCGATCGCGGCGAGCATGGCGGCGCCCACGCCGCCGACGTCCGGCAGACCGCCGCCCTGGATGGAGTTGTCGTACTTCGACTGGGCGTTCTCGGCGGGGACACCGACGTAATCGACCTTGATGGCGGGGTACTTCTTCTCGAAGTCCTTGATGATCTCCATCCAGATGTCGCGGCGGACGGCCGTGTTGTTGTCCCAGAAGGTGATGGTCCCCTTGCCGGAGCCCTCGCTGCCCTCCTCGCCCGCGATACCGGAACCGTCGTCCCCGCATGCCGTGGCGGTGATGCCGAGGAGGAGGGACAGGGCTATGGCTGCTGGGGCCGCTCGACGGGGACCCCTGCGGATGCGGGAACTCATGGGTTCTCTCTCCTCTGAACTATGGCTCGACACGCCAACGCGAGGCGTGCGTACACCGCGTATGACATACCGCGTCTCGTATATGACATACGAAGCGCGGCGAACACGAAGCTAGGAGGAGGTAGTTGGTTCGTCAACGCATCTGACAAAAGTCGCCGCGGAGTACCCGACGGCGATCGGACTGGACGCCGCCGTCTCACGTCGATCAAGCTCGTGCCCGCTCGGCGCGAGGGAGCTTCCTCGTGCCGAGCGCAGGCGATCCGCCTACGTCGGGCACTACGGAGTACGCATGGCTTCCACCGTCGGTGAGGGCGGCGCCGCCGTCTTCGTCATCGACCTGGCCGAGCAGGACTGAACTGAACCGCATTGGATCTAGAACACGTCGCGCAGGGTCTCCAGGAGGCGGGCGATGTTCGCCTCGTCGCGGCGGTAGTAGGTCCACTTGCCTCGCCGGGTGGCGACCACCAGCCCTGCTTGCCGCAGTATCGCGAGGTACTGCGAGGTGGTTGACTGCCCCAGACCCGCACGCTGCTGGATGTCGGTCACGCAGACACCGATCTCGACGTGGTCGGGCTCCTGGCCGGGGAAACTCATCGGCTCCTTGAGCCACACCAGCATCTGACGGCGGGCCGGGTTGGACAGGGCCCGGAACACAGCCAGCAACTCTTCCTCCGAGAACACGCGGTGATCGTAACGCATATACGTATTGAGAATTCGCGATATACCGATCTAAGATCGCCGCATGTCGACTTCGATGCGTGTGATGGAACTCGTCCGCTTCGGTGACGCGGACACCGCGTTCGCCGCCCGAGAGCTGCCAAGACCCACTCCCGGACCCGGCCAGGTGCTGGTGCGCGTCCTTGCCACGTCCGTGAACCCTCTCGACCTGCAGACCCGGCGCGGCGACTACCGCGACCAGGTGGCGCTGCCCGCGGTGATCGGCAACGACGTGTCCGGCGTGGTGGTCGAGAGCGGCCCTGGGGCAGGCGACTTCCAGCCGGGCGACGAGGTCTGGTACCTGGCGCCGATGTTCGCCGGGCAGGGAACCTACGCCGAGTTCCACGTGGTCGACCAGGCCCTGGTCGCCCGCAAGCCCGCACGGTTGTCGCACGTCGAGGCCGCCGGTCTCGCGCTCGTGGGCGTGACGGCGTGGGAGGCGCTGGTCGAACGCGCCGGGGTGCGGGTCGGGGAACGGGTCCTGGTGCACGGCGGAGCGGGCGGGGTCGGCTCGGCCGCCGTCCAGGTCGCCAGTGCGATGGGAGCCGAGGTGGTAACCACCGCGCGGGCAAGGGATCACGAGTTCGTCACCGGACTGGGGGCCGACATCGCGATCGACTTCTCGGCCGGTGACTATGTGCCGCAGGTCCGCGCCCTTGGTGGGGTGGACGTCGTGCTGGACACGGTGGGTGGGGGCACCCTCGCCCGCAGCCCGGAGGTCCTCGCAGACCGAGGCCGCGTGGTGTCCATCGTGGACATCCCCGAACCTCAGAACCTGCTCGCCGCGTGGGGCGTGAACGCGACCTACCACTTCCTCTTCGTCAGCCCCGGCCGGGCGAAGCTCGAGGCCCTGGGCCGGCTGGTCGACCAGGGCAGACTCCGGCCGGTGATCGGCGCCGTGCTACCGCTGGCCGACATCGCACAGGCGCACACACTGTTGGAAGGTGGCTCTGCCGGTGAGGGCCGCGGACGCCCACGCGGCAAGATCGCCGTCGCTGTGCACCCCCTGGACGAGCCACCGCGCCGGACAACGTCCTTGCCTTAGCTTGACTCGGTCGGGGATCTCGGACGGCCTGTCCTCGGCAGCGGCAGCGGCAGCGGCACATGCCGTGTCCGTGGGCGCACTCGTTGATGGTGTCGGCGGCCCTTAGAGGAAGCTCACGTTCTGGGCCAGGGCGAGGCGGCCGGAGTAGTTGATGGTGTTGGTGGCCGGGCGCATGTACGCGCGCCAGGCGTCGGAGCCGGACTCGCGTCCGCCGCCGGTCTCCTTCTCGCCGCCGAACGCGCCTCCGATCTCGGCACCGGACGTGCCGATGTTGACGTTGGCGATGCCGCAGTCGGAGCCCTCGGACGACAGGAAGAGCTCGGCCTCCTGCTGGTCGCGGGTGAAGATGCTGGAGGAAAGACCCTGCGGGACGCCGTTGTGCAGCGCGATGGCCTCCTGAAAGGTGTCGTACGTGAGGACGTACAGGATGGGGGCGAAGGTCTCCGCACGTACTACGTCGGTCTGCTCGTCGACCCGGACGACGACCGGCTCGGCGTACGCGGCCCGGGGCGCCGCGTCCGCCAGGCGCCGGTTGCCACCGGCGAGGATCTTGCCGCCCTGTGCCTGTACGCGGGCCAGCGCGTCCTGCATGCCGTCCAGGGCCGCGGGGGAGATGAGCGGGCCGACGAGGGTGTTCTCGTCGAACGGGTCTCCGATGGGGAGCTTGGTGTACGCGGCCGTCAGGCGCGCCACAAGGGTGTCGGCGATGTCGCGGTGGACGATCAGGCGGCGCAGCGTGGTGCAGCGTTGCCCGGCCGTGCCCGCGGCGGCGAAGACGATGCCCTGCACCGCGAGGTCGAGATCGGCGGACGGCGCCACGACCGCGGCGTTGTTGCCGCCGAGTTCGAGCAGGCTGCGCCCGAACCGGGCCGCCACGCGCGGGCCGACCTCGCGACCCATGCGGGTGGATCCGGTGGCGCTGAGGAGTGCGACGCGCGGGTCGTCCACAAGCCGCTCACCCACCGAGCGGTCGCCGAGCAGGAGACGGTGTACGTCGCGGGGGGCGCCGACCTCCTCCGCGGCCCGGGCAAGCAGCCGGTCGCAGGCCAGCGAGATCAGCGGGGTCAGCTCGGACGGCTTCCAGACCACGGTGTCGCCGCAGGCAAGCGCGACCGCGGTGTTCCACGACCACACCGCGGCGGGGAAGTTGAACGCGGAGATCACCCCGACCACGCCCAGCGGGTGCCAGGTTTCGGCGAGCCGGTGGCCGGGACGCTCGGAGGCGATGGTGCGGCCGTAGAGCTGGCGCGAGAGGCCGACCGCGAAGTCACAGATGTCGATCATCTCCTGGACCTCGCCGAGCGCCTCCGAGCGGATCTTGCCCGCCTCTATGGTGATCAGGTCGGCCAGGTCGATCTTGTGGTCCCGCAGCAACTCGCCCAGACGGCGCACAAGTTCGCCCCGGCGCGGCGCCGGGGTGGTGCGCCAGGTGAGGAACGCCTCGTGGGCAGCGGCGACGGCGTCCTCTGCGTCGGCGGGCCTCGCCCCGGTCAGGCCGAACAGCTCCTCGCCGGTGATGGGCGTACGCGCCTGGAAATCGCTGCCCTCCGGAACGCTCACGCCGACGCGCCGCATGCTCGTGAGGGCACGGCTGCGCAGGTCGCCGGTGGTGGGCAGGGCGGTGGTGCCGGTCATGGTGCTCCCTGGGTGAGGTGTGTGGGTGGGGGCAGAGGGGTCAGCTGGGCCTGCCGTCGAGGCGCAGGCCCAGTTCGCGGCCGACCCGGGTGATCGAGAGGCTCTGCTGGTGCTCGTACAGGGCGTACGGGTCGAGGACCTCGCGCTCGATGGCGCCGGACAGCCAGTCGCTGTCGTACGCGGCACCTTCCTGCTCGGTGTTCCGGGAACCCTCGCCGCTGAGGTTGGACTGGAAGATGCCGGCGGCGGAGCGTGGCAGGAAGTCCTCGTAGACGACGGGTTCGGCCCGCACCCAGCCTCGGTCCTCCAACTCGGCGACGGTGGAGGGTGGTTCGGTGCCGTCGCGTGGGCGATCGGGTGCGGCTCGGTAGGTGAAGTAGGCCAGCTCCTGCGTGGCCAGCTCGCGCTCGGTGGCCGGGACGTGCGCGGCCCACAGAGTGCGGGCCAGTTCGGTGCGGTCGGCTGCGGGGTGCAGGGCGGCCTGGTCGTCGACGAGGGTGAGAAGGCGGTCGTAGAGCGCGCGGCCCGCGGGGGTGAGGGCGATGCCACGGGCCTCGACCTCGCCGAACCGCACTCGCAGGGCGCCGCGGGTGACGCTGCCGTCCGGGCGGCGCATGGCGCGCGGTTCGGCCAGGGCGCGGAAGGACGTCTGGCGCAGCAGCAGGTCGGGGCCCTTCAAGGCGGGCGGGCCCTGGATGGTGTCGATCATCTCGATGCCGCGGTCGGTCATCCGCCGGTACAGCTCGTCGATGTCCAGGACGCGCGGGGTGAGGTGGTTGATGTGGGTGGAGCGGACGCCGCCGATGTCGGCGGCGACCGCGGAGACCCTCTCCAGTTCCTCGTACCAGGCCTGGTCGATCGGTTCGTCGGACAACTCGAAGGCCTGGACGGCGAGATGGAGGAAGCGCTCCGCGTCCGCCTCGGAGAGTTCGTGCTCGGCCTCGGCCCGGTCGGCCAGGGCGAGCAGCTCCGGAGGGAAGAGTTCACGCCCGGCCAGGAACGTCTCCAGGCGCGATCGCAGGTCGGCGTCGAAGAAGCGTGGGTCCGCGGGCGTGAGCAGTGAGGTGAAGACACGGAAGGGATTGCGCGCCAACTCCTCGGCGTCCACCGGGCGAAAGGCCGTCGACACGACCGGCACCGCGCTGGCGGCCGCCTCCCGCAGGTCGTAGAAGCCGACCGGGCGCAGGCCGAGCGCGCCGAAGATCCGTGCGACGTGGCCCAGCTCGGCCGGGGTGCCCACGCGGATGGCGCCGTGCCGCTCCGCGGTGACCCGGCTGATGGATCCGAGCCGTTCGGCGTCGGCGCCCTGCGCGCGCAGGGTGTCCTCGTTGACCTCGTGCGAGACGTCCACGAGCGTGTTGTAGGCGGGGACTTCCCGCCCGTACATCTCCGAGAGCCGTGCGGCGAAGGCGGCCCGCAGCTGCCACTGGCTGATCATGGAAGGTCTGCCTTTCGGACTGTCGGACTTGGAAGAAGTCGAATGGTCATACGACATGGGTCTCTGGGCGGAACGCGGCCCCGGTCCGGAAGCGGTCGGCGCTCATCGGCGCGATGTCGACGCACGGCTCGCGTTCGAGGTGCAGGTCGCGCACGATCTCGCCGACGGCGGGGGCTTGAAGGAAGCCGTGTCCCGAGAACCCGGTGGCGTAAAGGAAGTTGGGCAGGTCGCCGGAGCGGCCGATCAGCGCGTTGTGGTCGGGCGTGACCTCGTACAGGCCCGCCCAGCCGTCGGCGAGCGGCATCTCGGCGAGGGCGGGGGCGCGATGGCGTACGACGTCCCGGAAGAGGTCGAGCCACCCCGGGGTCCACGTGGTGTCGAAGCCATCTGCCTGGCGGGGGTCGGCGAGGCCGAACAGGAGCCCGTCGTCGCTGTTGTGGAAGTACGCCGACGACGTGAAGTCGATCGTGAAGGGGATTCGCGGGGCAGCCGGCGAAAGGCGTTCGGTGAAGGCCAGTTGGCGGCGTACCGGCCGGACGGGCAGATCGACGCCGACCATGGCGCCGATCTGACCGGACCAGGCGCCCGCCGCGCAGATCACGGTGGAACAGGTGACGGAGCCGCGGTCGGTGTGCACGGCGCTGACCCGGTCGCCCGTGGTGTCCATGCCGGTCACGCGGGTGTGGGTGGCGAAACGGACGCCCGCCAGGGCCGCCGCGTCGGCGTATCCCCGCACGGCCAGACCGGGGCGGGCGTGCCCATCGGTGGGGGAGTGGACTGCGGCCACGAGGCCTTCGGCGCTCAGATACGGGCAGAGACGCCGGGCCTCGTCGGCATCGATCATGCGGCTCGGCACGCCCATGCTGTTCTGGAGCCGGACGCTCTCGGCGAACTCCACGGCCTGCCGCTCACTGGTGAGCACGAAGAGATAGCCCACGGTGTCGAGGCGGATGTCCGCGCCGGGCCGCTGCGGGAAGTCCCGGTAGGCGCGCAGACTCCGGTTGCCGAGCTCGATGTTGAGCGGGTCGGAGAAGTGGGCGCGTATGCCGCCGATGGGTTTGCCCGAGCTGCCGCAGGCGAGCTCGCCGCATTCGACGACGACGATGTCACGTACTCCGGCCTCGGCGAGGTGGAAGGCGATGGAGGCACCCATCACGCCCCCGCCGACGATCACCACATCGGCGACCGGCGGGAGAGTACGGAAGGCGGGGGCGGTGGACGGGCGCGATGAGAAGGACAAGAGACCGATCCCTTCCAGAGGCCGGCGCCAGAACCGACGTGCCTGAAGAGGCGTCAGTTCGCGGGCGTGGCATGGGCAGTCGGTAACGTACGGGACGCCGATCAGTGAGCTGTACGTCATCGTGACGCAACCCGACCGTTGACGTCCATGAACGGTTACTGCTCCTGATCTTTGACGATCTCTATAAGTTCGCCTCATGGATTGGACGAGTTCGCAGCTGCGGTCCTTGGTCGAGCTGACCCGGCGCGGCACCATCACCGCCGTCGCACACGCTCTGGGCTACACCCCGGGCGGCGTCTCCCAGCAGATCGCCGCGCTGGAGAAGGCCGCGGGCACCCCACTCCTGCGCCGGGCGGGCCGCCGGGTGGAACTCACCGACGCCGGGACCACGCTGGCCCGGCACGCCGAGCGGATCCTGGCCACGGAGGCCGAAGCCGTCGAGGAGCTGGAACGCGGCTGCGGCGCGGTCTCCGGCACCCTGCGCGTGGGCCTGTTCGCCACGGCCGCCGCCGAGATCCTGCCGCCCGTCCTGCGCCGGGTGCACGCGGCCCACCCCGAACTGGGCGTGCACAGCCGCGACATGGACGTAGACGAGGTGTACGACGCCGTCGCATCCGGAGGCGTGGACCTGGCACTCGGCCTGGACTACCCGGACGTGCCCATCCCGCGCGACGCCGCCTTGCGGGTGACCCGGCTCTACTGCGAGCGCTTCGCCCTCGCGGTGCCCACCGGCTGGATGGAGGGCCGCGAAAGCGCCGCTCTTGCCGACACCCGGGATCTGGCGTGGATCCTGCCGTCGGCCGACAGCTACTACGGCCGCGCCGTGCGCACCGTGTGCCGCCGCGCGGGCCTCGAACCGAACGTTCGGCACGAAGTCACCGACACCGCCGCGACCCTGGCCCTGGTCGAGGCGGGCATCGGCGTGAGCACGGTCACCGAGCTGATGCTCGGGCTGCGCGCCTCGCGCTTCGACGTGGTGCGGCTGCGCGAGCGGATGGAGCGGCACATCGTCGTGGTGTGCCGCGCCTCTGCCGAACGGCGTCCGGCGGTGGCCGCGCTGGTCGACGTATTGCGGACTGTTGCCGACCAGCGCGGTTCCTGACCTCGACCTCGTCACTCCTGACGCAAGGTCAGGACCAGGTCGCTCGGCAGACCGTGGGTGTCATGGAGATAGTGGAAGTCCTCCTCGTTCAGCGGGCCCTTGAACCGGGGCCTGGCCAGTACTTGCCGCCCCCGCTCCAGGAGCCGCCTGAACCGCCGCTCCTCATCGAGCAGCACCCGGCGCACACCGTCGGGATCCACGTCCTGACGAAAGTGATCCAAGGTGTGCAGGACCAACTCCACCGGCAGATCGACCAGTTCGCGCGAGGGATCCTCCCGCCACAGCACGGTGAGCAGCCGTCGCACGAGTCGGCGCAGCACGTAGCCGCGGCCGGTGTTGGCCGGGTGCACCCCGTCGCCGATCACCACCGTGGCCGAGCGGAGGTGGTCGCAGACCAGCCGCAGTGACGGTTCGTCCAGCTGCCACAGGCCCGGCACGAGGTGTCGCCAGGGGTCGAAGAGGTCGCATTCGAAGACCGACGTCCGCCCCTGCAGCAGCGAGGCCAGTCGCTCCAGGCCGAGTCCGGTGTCGATGTTGCGCTGGGGGAGCGGCACGAGGGAGCCGTCGATCAGCCGACGGTGACGCATCATCACGTGGTTCCACAGCTCCACCCAGCGGTCGTCACCGGTCGGCGTCGACTCGGGCGGGGTGTCACCGGTCCACATAAAGATCTCCGAGTCGGGACCGCAGGGGCCGGTCGGCCCGTTGGACCACCAGTTGTCCTGCACGGTGAGTTCCACCGGCAGCCCGCGCTCCTGCCACAGCTCCAGGGAAGCGGTGTCGGGCCCGACCTGGTCGTCACCGCCGAAGACGGTGGCGTGCAGCAGACTCGGGTCGATGCCGAACCCGTCGGTGAGCAGCCCGTAACCCCAGTCGAGGCTCTGGCGACCCTCGTAGTCGCCGAGCGACCAGGTGCCGAGCATTTCGAAGACGGTCAGATGGGTGGAGTCACCGACCTCCTCCAGGTCCGTGGTGCGCAGACAGCGCTGCACATTGACAAGACGCCTGCCGAGCGGATGAGGCTGCCCCTCCAGGTACGGAGTGAGCGGGTGCATGCCCGAGGTGGTGAAAAGGACCGGGTCACCGGGTGGCGGCATCAGCGTCGAGCCGGTGATCCGGCGGTGGCCCCGCTCCTCGAAGTACTCGACGAACGTACGGACCACGTCTTCGGTGCTCAACCGGGTGTGCGTTCCGGGGTGAGTTCCGGTGTTCTCTTCGGTGTTCATGGGGTGGCTCCTTCGCATACGCAGCGGGGAGGCACCGGACAGTGGGTCCGCACACCGGGACCGGGGTGTGAACACCACGGAAAACCACCGGCGGACCGTGTCCGGTCGCCGGTGGGAACGGGGAAGTGCGTCAGGCGGCGGCAACCGGCGAGCTGGTCGCTCGCGCGGTCGCGGTGGTGAGGGGGCCGGTGACGTTCATAGGTCCGACGGTAACGCGCGCAGATCTTGGGTGCACGGGAATTTCCGCCGGGTGACCTCTACCTTGGCTACAGGGCGCCGCTGTACGTGGGCGCCGCGGTCGTTGCCGTCGGTCTGATGGCCTCACGGGCGGCGGCCCCATGCGGAGATCATCGGGGCAGTGGTGAGATCGAGGCGGCCCGAAGTGACGCTCGCGAGATGCCGATCGATCTCCTCGTCGGTCGCGAGCCCTGCCGCGATCAGCCTGTCCCGCACTTGCCGGACCGTTGCCGCCTCCAGGACGTCGCAGGCCGCGGACGTGATCGGGAAGTAGGCATCCGCGGTGACATCGGTCAGCCCCGCCTCCCGTAGCAGCCTGGGGACCTTGCGTCCGTAGGCCAGGTCGGCACCGCGAGCCGCGAGGAGGGAGCGGAATCCGGCCCGCAACTTGTTGGCCAGTGCCTGCTCGGGCCCGTACTCGTCCAGGCAGATCAGTGGCTGCGACGCCGGATCGGCGTCTTCCACGAGCAGCCAGCCGCCGGGCCGCAGCGCGCCGACCATCGCGCGCAGGGCCCGTTCCCTGTCGGCCACATGCACCAGCACCAACCGGGCGTGAACGAAGTCGAAGCCGTTCACCGGCGGTTCGTCCCGGCCCACGTCGTGGTGCAGCACCTCGATGACCCCTCCCGCCGCCCGGGAGGCCCAGGAAGTGTCGATGTCGGTCGCCAGGACCCGACCGGTCGGCCCGACCCGGTCGGCCAGCCAGGTCACCACCGAGGGGCCGCCCGCCCCGACCTCCCAGCACTGCCACCCCGAGGCGATCCCCAGGGCCTCGATGTGCCGGAAGGTGGTGGGGTCGAAGAGCTCGCCGAGCGCATCGAAACGGATGCCCGCCTCGGACTGTGCATTGTCGAGGAGATAGCCGCCGCCGTCGCGGGACTCCTGTGCAGGGTGCGTCATGGGGAGATTGTCCCTCTCCCCGCACGCCCTCCCTGAAGTCGCCGCTTCCGGCCCCCACACACCCCGGAATCGAAGTTTTCAGGAGCGTCCGCTCGCGTCGATCGTCACTTAGTGACATGCTGTCGTTTGGGGACACTGGAGGAGAAGGGTGACGAGGCGTCATGGCGACGGAGAAGCGCGGCAGCGGGGGAGGGATGAGCGAGCAGCGGCGTGCGCGGCTGCGGCTCGAGATTTCCCGGGAAGCGGCGCGCCTGTTCTGGGAGCAGGGAGTGGCAGCCACGAGCGGAGATCAGATCGCGGAGGCCGTCGGCCTGTCCACGCGCACGATCTGGCGGCACTTTCGCAGCAAGGAGAGCTGCGCCGAGCCGGTCGTCATGCAAGGGGTCGTCACCCTGCTGAGCGTGCTGCGCAGCTGGCCCCGGCAGAGCTCCATCGAAGACCACCTGGCCACGGAACTGATCAGGCTCCGGCACGAGAAGCCGCCCGTCGATCTTGCCGACGAGATGCTGGCGATGAAGATGATTCGGCTCGCCGACACCGAGCCGGCGCTCCGCACGGCATGGCTGATGGCCTGTGATCAGACGGAACGGGAGATGTGCGTGATTGTCGGCAGCCGTCTGGGGCTGTCTGCCGGTGATCTGGATGTGCGGGTGCACGCCGCGGCCGCCGCCGCGGTCGTGCGGCTCCTTGACGAGCACATCGGCGCCGCCCTCCTCACCGGCGCCGATCTCACGGAGTTCAACGACGTGGCGGCCGTCTCCCGGCGTTACGCCCATGCGATCCGCACGGCGACCGGCGGATTCGTCGGCGACCCCGTCGCCTGAGGGCATCGGGCCCCGAGTGACGCAGTTCAGCAGTGACCGAACCGAGGCGAACTCAGGAGGAGTTTCCGCATGTCCGTCATACCGCGCGAGGTCCCGCACCTCACCGTCGAGGACTTCTTCGGCCCACCCGTCCGCGCCGGCGCATCGATATCGCCCGACGGCACCAGAATCGCCTACCTGGCACCGTGGCAGGAGCGGCTGAACGTATGGGTGGAGAGCGTCGATTCGGATGAGGAGGCGCGCTGTGTCACCGCCGACGGCAACCGCAGCGTGCACACCTTCCACTGGACCGACGATCCACGCTGGCTGCTCTACGAACAGGACGGTGACGGCGACGAGAACTGGCACGTCTACCGGGTCGACCTGGAGAGTGTCGACGTAAAGAACGCCGACGTAGAGAACCCCGACGTAGAGAACGTCGAATTGGCGAACCCGGGGGCCGAGGCCGTCGATCTCACCCCCTTTCCCGGAGCCACGGTTGCGGGATTCGAGCTGTCCGTCTCCCGGCCGGGTAAGGCGCTCCTGCATCTGAACCGAAGGAACTCCGCCGAGTTCGACCTCCACGAAGTCGACATCGCCACAGGCGAGTTGACGATGCTGGCTCAGAATCCCGGGCAGGTCGCCGGTTGGCTGTACACGCCCGGCGGCGACCTGTACGCCCAGACCTGGATGGCTGACGGCGAGATCGAGCTGGCGCAGTGGGAGACCGGGACGGGCAAACTGCGCGTGGTCACCACGTTCGACGGCTCCGACTACCCGTTGGGCGTCGCACCGTTCCAGCTCACCCCGGACGGTTCCGGCGTGTGGGTCGGCTCCAACCGGAACACCGACCGGACCCGGCTCGTCCGGCTCGACCTGGCCACCGGCGAGGAGACCGAGGTCGACAGCCACCCGGACTTCGACCTCGACACGCGTTCCACCGTCTTCACCACCCTGCCGTCGCCGCTCATCCGCGACCGGCACACCGGAGAGCTGATCGGCGCGCGCTACCTCGGCGAGCGACAGGTGATCCACCCACTGGACCCGCACTTCGCCGCGGTCCTTGAGAACCTGGAGGAGCTGTCCGACGGGGATCTGTCCGCGGTGTCGTCCGACGCGAGCGGGCAGCGCTGGGTCGTCAGATTCACCCACGACCGTGACCCGGGTGCCACCTACTACTACGACCACACCACCGGTGAGAGCCGACTCCTTTTCCGGCCGTTCCCGCACCTGGACCCCGAGGTCCTCGCCCCGATGGCACCGGTCACGATCCGGGCACGCGACGGCCTTGATCTCCCCTCGCACCTGACCCTGCCCGTGGGAGTCGAACCGGCGGGGCTCCCGTTGGTCCTGCTGGTCCACGGCGGCCCGTGGTCCCGCGACAGCTGGGGCTTCAACCCTGTCGCGCAGCTGCTTGCCAACCGCGGCTATGCGGTGCTGCAGGTCAACTTCCGGGGCTCGACCGGATACGGCAAGGCGTTCCTCAAGGCCGGCATCGGGGAGCTGGCCGGGAAGATGCACGACGACCTCATCGATGCCGTCGACTGGGCCGTCGACGAGGGGTACGCGGACCGGGAGCGCGTCGCGATCTTCGGCGGTTCGTACGGCGGTTACGCCGCCCTGGTCGGGGTCACCTTCACCCCGGACGTCTTCGCCGCCGCCATCGACGCCTTCGGCATCTCGAACCTCGTGACCTACCTGGGGACCCTGCCGGAGTTCGTGAGGCCGCAGCTGGTCAACAACTGGCTCCTCTACGCCGGTGATCCGAGCGACCCGGAACAGCGGGCGGACCTCCTTGCGCGCTCACCCCTGAGCCGGGTGGACCAGATCCGTACGCCGTTGATGGTGGTCCAGGGTGCCAACGACATCCGCGTCGTCAAGGCCGAGTCCGACCAGATCGTCGACGCGCTGCGCGCCCGAGGTGTCGAGGTCGAGTACATGGTCAAGGACGACGAGGGCCACGGCTTCGTGAACCCGGAGAACAACATCGACCTGTACCGCGCGGCCGACCGATTCCTCGCCCTCCACCTCGGCGGGCGATCCGACTCTGAGAAGGAGACATGCGCCTGACGCTGCTCACCAATCCCCAGGGGCGCGGACAGTTGCTGTGTGCCGCGGCGCTGACCGAGCTGACCCTCGACGGGCTGCCCGGCGCCGAGGGAGGAGAGGTCGTCCAGCTTCCCACCGGGCTGGGCGCGCGGACCTGACACCGCGCGCCCACAGGTGTGAGTTCGTCCGTTCATATTCCTTGACACGAATATTCTCCATGGAGAATACTTGGCTCATGGACGCAATGGACGCACTCCTCTCCGCGCTGGCCGACCCGGCCCGTCGGCGGCTCGTGAGTCTGCTGGCCGAGCGGCCCCGCTCGGTCGGGGTCCTCGCCCAGCTCGCCGAGGCCCGCCAGCCGCAGACGACCAAGCACCTGCAGGTCCTGGAGCGCGCCGGCGTCGTCACCTCCCAGCGCACCGGCCAGCGCCGCGTCTACGCGCTCCGGTCCGCTGCCCTGCGGGACCTGGCAGCCGCGCTCAACCGGTTCGCCGACACCGCCGATGCCGCAGACCAGGACGGTGGCCCGCGTGCGACCTTCGACAGGTACGGGGCCGGCCTTCACGAGGAGCGGCTCGCCGCGGGGGATTCGGGGTGGGCCGACGGCCGTTCGTTCAGGTTCCTCCGGTCCCTTGCGGTCCACCCCGAGCTGCTCTGGAGCCACCTGACCGAGGCCACCCTGCTCGCCCGGTGGTGGACGCCCGACGACCTCCGCGTCTCCGAGCTCGTCTTCGAGGCGCGACCGGGCGGACGGATCGTCCACGAGTACCGCGATGTCGAGGACACCGACGGCTCCGACCTGGTCGTCGGGCGCGCGCAGGGCATTGTCGACGACGTTCGCCCCGGTGAGCGCCTCGCCTACCGGCTCTCCCCGCTGCTTCCCGACGGCTCTCTCGCCTTCACCGCCCACGTCGACCTCGGCCTGAAGCCCACCGGCGCAGGCACGGACCTCGACGTCCACTGGCGGATCACGGACAGCACAGTCGACTCCGCCGACTTCATCGCGGGCATCGAGATCGGCTTCGGCCAGAGCCTCGACAAGCTCGCTGCGGCACTCGCCACGGATTCGCACGACACCCACAGTGACACCGACACCCACAGTGACACCGACACCAGGAGCGCGAAATGACGGAGCAGAAGCAGACCGCAGGCCGCCGGGTCGTCACCAACATGAGCCTCTCCCTGGACGGCCACTACGCGGCGCCGGACAACCCGCAGAACATGAGCTGGGTGATGCCGTACGCCCACACCGATGTCGCCCGTGACCTCCTGACCAGCCTCTGGGAGCCGGCCACGACGGCCCTGCTCGGGCGGGTCAACGCCGAGGGCTTCCTCGGTTTCTGGCCCACCGTCATCGGCATGGAGGGAGCCGACCCGCGTGACGAGGCCTTCGCGAAGTGGCTCGTGGAAACCGACAAGGTGGTTCTCTCCTCCACCCTCGGCAAGGCGCTGTGGGAGCGGACGACGATCGTCGACAAGCCGACGGCCGAGGCGGTCGACGACCTGAAGGCGACCGAAGGCGGCGACATTCTCGTGCTCTCCAGCGCGAGCGTCATCAAAGCGCTGCTGGCGGCCGACAAGGTCGACCGGCTTGCGCTGACGATCTTTCCGCTCTTCCTCGGCGGCGGTCCGCGCCTCTTCGACGACGGCCTGCCCGCCGGGAAGTGGGAGCTCGTCAGCCAGACCGCGGGCGAGCACGGCACGTTGGCTCTGGTCTACGACCGAGTCCGCTGAGTCGGGGATCGCTGTCGGTACCCGGGGCACCGCGCGGCTGATCATGCGGCGCCCCGGGCGGTGTGCGGCGTCAGTCCTGGTGGACCACGTTCCGCCCGGGCCCGCCGGAGAGGGTGTCCGCGCCGGAGCCGCCGTACAGCTCGTCGTCGCCGCTGTTTCCGTAGATCGTGTCGTTACCGCTGTTGCCGTACAGGACGTCGTTGCCCTTGCCGCCGTACAGATAGTCGTCGCCGGCCGCGCCGCGGATCGTGTCGTTGCCGTCGCCGCCGGACAGGTTCTGCCTCTCGGCTCCGCCCTGGATCACGTCGTCGCCCGCGCCGCCGTCGACGGCACTCTCGTCGCCGTCCGAGTAGATCGTGTCGTTGTCGTTCCCACCCTGCGCGATGCTGCCTCCGGCAGCGTGGATGGTGTCGTTGCCGTCACCGCCGCTCACCACCCCGGCCACCCCCACCGTGAGGTTGTCGTCGCCCGCCCCGCCCTTGACGGAGTTGCCGTCGACGGAGCCGGTCCGGGTCAGGGTGTCCTTGCCGTCACCCAGGTCCGCCGAGGCGAAGTAGTACGTCTGGTCGGTGGCGTTGTCGTAGGCGACGGTGTCATCGCGGTCGCCGAGGACCAACTTCAAAGTGGCGTACGGATCCTGGGTCTCCAGGGTGGCGACCGTGCAGGAGACCTTGGTGCGGTCCGCGCCGTCGGGGTAGGAGCAGCCATCTCCCGCGCTGACCGGAACGGCGTCATCGATCTCATAGGTGATCTGTTCGGAGTCTTCGGATATCGACGCGGTGACGGTCACCTTGTTGGTCTGGCCGGAGGCGGCGGTGTAGAGAATCCCGTGATCGCTCGGGCTGAACGCGGCGGTGGCCTCCGGCACCGCTGCACCGGCGGTGCCGGCCAGGAAGAGCGGAGCGGCCAGCGCCGTGCCGAGGGCCAGCGTCATCGCCGACGTAGTACGGAATACCCGGCGGCTGACGAGTTCAGAGGGCATTGCATAACCTCCATGAGGCGTACGTGGTCCTTGCAACTACGTGTGACTGCCGGGGTTTTCGGTTGGTTGTAATCCGAATCGCGAGGGCATGCGTTCGTGGATTCTCGATGCGGGCGGCATAAGTACCGGCTGGCCAGCGGTGTTTGGTCGCTCATCCGCGGCGCGACAATTCCCTGTAAGGCGCGGTTCGGCGGAAATTCATGATGGCGGAATGGTCGAACTTCCCTCGCAGGTAGCGCCGTATGGAATTTTCTCGTACGGCGGTCTCACGGAATCGCTCTGCTGGTTCCTCCCCCCTGCTGGTTCCTTCCCCGCCCGCCGCCGCGACGGCCCGCGGTCGGCGGGCGGGATGCAAAGGAAGGGCAGGTACGTCAGCTCTCCCGCAGCCTGCTCACTGATCAGAATCAGTGGCCGACCTGCGGTGGCGCAGGTGCAGGACGGTCCCGCCGGCCAGGACCACAGCGCCTGCGCCTGCGAGGGCGCCGACCAGGCCGAGGCCGGGGGAGGCCATGGGTGAGTCGGAGGCGGTGTTCTCGATGTCCGGGGTGATGTCGGCAGCGGAGCGGGACCCCGCTGACGAGTCGCCGCCGTGCCCCTCGTGGCCTTCGTGCCCCTCGTGAACCGCTGCCGCCTCGGTGTTCTTTTCGCCCGCGCCGAGCGCGGTCACCGCCGCACCGGACCGTTCGCCGCCGGTCAGTCCGGTGACCTCGCCGTTGCCTCCGTCGAAGACCACGTCCGAGCAGGAGAAGAAGTTCTCCTGGCTGTCGGAGCGGATCCACTGGACGAACAGAATGTGCTGACCGGTACGTTCAGGCAGCCGCAGGTCCCAGTAGTAGTGGCCCGCCTCGCTGCCCGGACCACCCTCCTGCGGCGGGTTCTGGACGGTCTGTACGTTCTCCAGGTCCGACCAGCCCAGTGGCTGCTGCGGGTCGAAGCCTTCCTTGGTGATGTACACCTTGAACGTGCCCGGATGGTGCGCCCAGTTGCTGTAGTTCACCTCGATGTCGGCGCCTGCGGTGAGATGGGTGACGGGCCAGTCGGTGCGGGCGGTGTTGTACGGGGAGAAGTCGTAGGGGCTGCGGTCGCCCGCGCTGCACAGCGTGCCGTCCTCGACATAGCCCTCGCCGCGGCCGCCCGCGTTGGAGTCGAGTACCGCGAACCAGTTGTACAGCGGCGTGGTACCCGCGTCCTGCACCGCCGCCTTGCAGGCGGGGTTGGTCGGCATCTGGGTGGAGGAGTTGGCGAGCAGGTCCTTGTAGCACAGGTAGGTGCGCGACCCGGGCATCATGGCCACGCCGTGTGCGGCGGCCGTACCCGGGACGGCCAGTACGGCCGCGGCGGCGATGCCCGTGGCGCCGG
Source organism: Streptomyces sp. NPDC056486 (assembly GCF_042795295.1). Lineage (NCBI taxonomy): Bacteria > Bacillati > Actinomycetota > Actinomycetes > Kitasatosporales > Streptomycetaceae > Streptomyces > Streptomyces sp. NPDC056486. The sequence goes on along the minus strand of NZ_JBHTSF010000003.1, from coordinate 118,360 downwards.
CGAGGGAGGCCAGGCGTCTGGCGCGCATCGAGTCGCGTACGCGGGATCGGACGCCGACAAGCGTGGAGGAGCGACGGGGTCGAGGAAGGGTCATGGGAACGTCTCCTTCGGGGAGTTTCCGATGAGCGGCTCGCCTCGTAGTCGGCGCCGGGCCCGAAATGGTTGCCGCGTCGGGCCGAGCGGTGTGAAAGTCAGTCCGCACTGTCGGCTGGCCTTTGAGATCGCCGCCCCGGCGTGCTTCGAGGCAGTGGCGCCGTCCCCCGGCTGCCGATCCTGATGGGGCGCGTGGGCCTGTGGCCCGAGGAGGCCGGGCACCCCGTTCAGTGCGGTGGCGGCATCGGGTCCAGGGCGTTGCCGACGGTGCAGCCGCCCTCTCCGGGCATTCGCTGGATCCGGGGCGGCGTCCACACCTCGGTGGCGCCTGGGGCCACGCGGGCAAGAAGGCAGTTCTGCGCGTCGAAGCCGTTGCCCTTCACCGACAGGAGAACGCCGACCCGGCCGCCGTCCGCCTTCACTTCGGTACGGATCGCCGGATGCAGATCCAGGGCGGCGAGCCTGCGGCGCACCTCTGCCTCATCCACCCGGCCGCCCTCCGGCACCCGGGGAAGTTTCGCGCGGAGCTCCTCGTACGGCAGCCGGGGCGGCTCGGGTGGCGGGGAGAAGGTCAGCGGAGGGCCGTCCGGGCAGTCCACGTCGCGGGGTTCCGCGCGCCACTGCGACTTGGGTGACACCCGCACCGCGAAACAGCGCTGCACGGTGACCTCGTCGGCGTCGACCCATTTGTTGTACGCCGAGCCGGACGTGCGGACGATCACGTCGATGCCGTCCCCGTCGTGTGTGGAGGTACCCGTCACCTGCAGTACCTCCACCCCGTCGATGCCGGAGGCGGAGCGCCCGACCTCCTCCGCCGTGCGCTGACGCTGGCCGTAGAGCCGCTCGCCCGCCTTTTCGGCCACCTCCCGTGCAGCATCCGTCGCCCCGTCCTCGGAGGACTGCACCACCGCGCAGCCGACGGTGAACAGCAACAGCGATGTGAGCAGCAGCAGTCGGCGCATGTGTCCACCCTTCCGGCGCCGCGCGCGGCGGGCACCCGCTCGCGTACTCGGACCGGCACAGGGGATCGTACTCAGCCGGCGGCCATGAGAAGTGAACTCCCTTGATGTGGGGGGTGGTTGCGTGGTGTTGCGGTGGTGTGGCTGTTGGGCGGAGTGCGTCTCCGCCGGGCTCCGCCGGACATCGACCGACGGGGCCGCCCGAGGCCACCGGTGACGGCGCTGCTCCTGCTCAGTCCAGGTCGGACATGTCGAGGACGAAGCGGTAGCGGACGTCGTTGCGCCGGAGTCGGTCGAGTGCCTCGTTCACGCGGGCCGAGGGGAGCAGCTCGATGTCGGCGGTGATGTCGTGCTCGGCGCAGAAGGCCAGCATGGCGGCGGTCGCGGGCCTGCCGCCGCTCCCCGCGGAGCTCAGCCTCTTCCGCCCGATGAGCAGGTCGGTGGTCTCCAGGGTGATGGGGCCGAGGTGCCCGAGGTGGCTAAGCGTCCCGTCCATCGCGACCAGGTGCAGATAGGGGCCGATGTCGTGCGGGACGGCGATGGTGTCGATGACGACGTCGAACCGGTCGCGGGCGGCAGCCATCTGCTCCGGGTCGGTGGAGACGAGCAGGTCGTGGGCGCCCAGACGGCGTGCGTCGTCGGCCTTGTCCGGCGACCGGCTGATGACCGAGGTGTCGGCGCCGAGCGCCACGGCGATCTTGACGGCGAGGTGCCCCAGACCGCCAAGGCCTGCCACGGCGACACGGGTGCCCGGGCCCACGCCGAGGGCGTGCAGCGGTTCCCAGACGGTGATCCCGGCGCAGAGCAGGGGAGCGGCGGCGGCCGGGTCCAGACCGGGGGGAAGGGGGTAGGCGAACCGCGATCGGACGACGTACTCGCGGGAGTAGCCGCCCTGGGTGGTCGACCCGTCGTGGCGGTCGACGCCGCCATAGGTCAGCGTCGGGAACGCGTGGCAGAAGTTTTCCTGACCGGCCCGGCACATGGCGCACGTTCCGCACGAATCGACGATGTTGCCCACCGCCACCGCGTCGCCGACGGAGAAGCCGGCCACCTCGGACCCCGTCTCGGTCACCACGCCCGTGAACTCGTGCCCAGGCACGAGGGGCTGGCCTTCGTCGTGGGCCTGGACGGCGTGCAGATCCGTGTGGCAGACGCCGCAGAAGTCCACACGGACCGCCACGTCGTCGGGGCGCAGGTCGCGCCGCTTCAGCGGCGTCCGCCGCAGCGTCGCCGACGGGCCGTCGGCCTGCCAGCTCACAGTGGTCCTCATGGCGTTCTCCTCAGACAGACTGTTCGGTCTATTTGAAGCGTAGGGGGCTGCGGCCCGCCAGGCAAACCAACTGTTCTGTTTGGTAGCCTGACGGACATGGCCGACCAGCCCCTGACCGCACGCGGCGCCGCGACCTATCAGCGCATCCTCGATGTGGCGACCCAGGAATTCGCCGAGCACGGGATCGCCGGAGCGCGCGTCGAGCGGATCGTCGCCGCCGCGCGCACCAACAAGGCGCAGCTCTACTCCTATTTCGGGAACAAGGAAGGGCTCTTCGACGCCATCTTCTTCGGTTCGCTGGAGCGGATCGTGAACGTCGTCCCGATCGACGCCACGGACCTCGCGGACTGGGCGGTCCGTCTCTACGACGAGTACCTCCGCCGCCCCGACCTCATCCGCCTCGCCACCTGGGCGCGCCTGGAGCGACGCCCGACGGGCCACCTGGTCGACGACCCCGACCGCCTCGACGACCGCAAGCTGCACGCCATCGCCGAGGCGCAGGCCGCGGGCCTGGTGCGCCAGGGGGACCCGTTCGACGTGATGGCCATGGTCATCGCCATGTCCATGGCATGGTCACCGGTCAGCAATGTCTACGCCGCGACCGCACAAGAGCCCGCGGAGCTGCACGAGCAGCGTCGCGCCCTGCTCCACGAGAGCGTCCGGCGCGTTGTGGCGAGCGACTAGGCGAGTACCAGGTGTGCTGAGTCCCTCGGTGCCGAGTCCTACCGCCTCGCTCACACCAAGGCCCTGGATGTGTGCAGGGCGCGGGGTGTCGTATCGTGGCCGAGTTCCTGCGCCGGAGGCTTCGGCGGCAGTGTGCAGACTTCTTGTTCCTTCTGCGGCAATCTCGAGGTGACTTCGCATCCCCCAGGCCCTGTAGCCGTCCGCATTCCCCCACGTTCTGAGTCGTCGAACGTGCCCGGGGGCGGACGTCGCACTGGCCTGAGTTGCGTCACCCACCCCCGCACTTCCCTGTCATTTCCCGGGTGCAGCTCTGCCGACTGCCCCGGGTTTCGTGTTTTCCGGCCCCGGCGCGGCTGACGGCGAGCTCCCCGATTCCTGAACCAGGAGTCCCACCGTGGCTTCCCCCGCGCTCGACAACGAGCCGAAGCACACCGCCGAATCCCCGGCGCCCGCCGCCTCCGGCACGTCGGCAAAGATGACCCGGGCTTCCAGGATCGCCCTCCTGGTTGTCCTGGTCGCCGAGCTCATGGACGTCCTCGACCAGTCGGTCGTCCTCACCGCCATCCCCACCCTCCAGGAGTCACTCGGTGCCGGACCGGCCGCAGTGCAGTGGCTGACCGCCGGCTACGCGCTGACCCTTGCCCTCGGCCTGATCACCGGCGGCAGGCTCGGCGACACCTACGGGCGGCGCAAGGTCTTCCTCATCGGCACCGCCGTCTTCACCCTCGCCTCGCTGCTGTGCGGCATCGCGACCGGACCGGGCATGCTGATCGCCGCCCGCGTCCTCCAGGGCGGCGGAGCCGCCGTGATGATCCCGCAGGTCTTGGCGACCCTCCACGTCACCTTCGAGGGCAAGCACCGCAGCAGGGCCTTCGGCCTGTACGGGGCCGTCCTGTCGATCGGCTCCGTACTGGGCCCGGTCCTGGGCGGTGTACTCACCGAGGCCGACCTGTTCGGCCTCGGCTGGCGGCCGATCTTCCTGATCAACGTGCCCGTCGGCCTCGCCGTGATCGTTCTCGGCCGGAGATTCATCACCGAGTCGACTGCTCAGAAGGCCGACCGCCTCGACGTCACCGGCATGCTGCTGTCCGCGTCGGCCGTGGTGCTGATCGTGTTCCCGCTCACCGAGGGCCACGCCCATCGCTGGCCGCTGTGGTGCTGCGCCATGCTCGCCGCCGGCCTCCTGGTGCTCGCCGTCTTCCTGCGCCATCAGCAGCGCAGGAAGGACGACTCCCCGCTCGTGGTGCTGTCCCTCCTCAAGGGCAAGGCGTTCTCCGGCGGCCTGTCCGCGCAGCTGATGCTTGGCCTGCTGTCCGGCATGTTCTTCATGACCTGGACGCTCTACCTCCAGCGCGGCCTGGGCATGAGCCCGCTCCAGGCGGCCGTGGCCTTCGTGCTGATCGCTCTGGGGGAGACGGCCGGAGCGTTGATCGCAATGAAGACCGCCGGGCGCTTCGGGCGCCGCGTGCCACAGGCCGGGGCCCTGTTCGCCGTCGCCTCGATGGCGGTGTACGGGTTCCAGGTCAGCAGCCGGCAGGCCGATCTGACACTCCTGGCGATGACGGTCCCCCTGCTGCTGCTCGGTGTCGGCTTCGGCACGATCGGCGGGCCGCTCGCCGACATGTCGCTCGCCAAGGTTCCGCACGAGAACGCCGGTTCGGCCTCGGGCCTGTTCAACACCTCGGTCCATCTGGGCATCGCCTTCGGCACCGCGCTGACCGCTCTGGTGTTCTTCTCCACCACCGGCGGCTCACCCGATGGCGCGGTCAACCGTGACGCGTTCACCGGCGTGCTCTGGTGGGTCGGCGGCGCCTTCGCCGTGATGTGGGCCCTGATGTTCTTCCTGCCCAAGCGCACGAACAGCCTCGCCGACTGAGCCGGCCCCGGCTCGCCGGGCACGCTCAGGGTTCCCGCACCAGATGCACTGCCGCGCTGGCCCAGTCACCCGGCGGCAGCTCGGGCCGGAAGCCGTACTCGCAGAGCACCGTCGCGGAATGCACCACGCCCGTGCGGGCGTCACGGTAGCGGGCGGAAGGGTCGAGGCCGGCCAGGCGCAGCGGCGGGCGCGCGGTGCCATGGCGCGGGGTTCGCTGCCAGACGAGGAGCAGGGCCTCGCTGCCGTCCGCCGCCGCGTACTGCACCGCGGCGGGGCCGTCGTCGACCGGGCCGCGCGGCCGGTGCATCGTCCCGTGCTGCACGAGATGGCGCACGCGCTTGTACTCGGCCACCAGGGCGCCCCCTTCGGCCAGTTCCTCGTCGGTCCAGCGGGTGAGATCGCCGCCGAGCCCGAGCACCCCGGCCATCGCGACATGGAAGCGGAAGCGCAGCGGCACCGACCTGGCCGTGAGCTGATTGGGGACGTCGGTCACCCACGCGGCCATGGTCCGGGACGGATAGACCTGGCCGTAGCCGTGCTGGATGAGGACGCGGTCCGCCGCGTCGGTGTTGTCCGACGTCCATGCCTGGTCGGTGCGGGACAGCATGCCCAGGTCGACCCGGCCGCCACCGCCGCTGCACGCCTCGATCCGCAGACCGGGATGGTCGGCGCGCAGCCGGTCGATGACGTCGTAGAGGTGATGCACGTACGCCGTCCCCACGCGGTTGGCGCCGTCCGCGTGATCCGGCCACCCGGCCTCGCTGAGCGCGCGGTTCATGTCCCACTTGAGGAAGTCGATGCCATGGTCGCCCACCAGGCGGGTCAGCCAGTCGTACGCCCAGTCCGCGACGTCACGGCGGGCGAAGTTGAGTACCAGCTGATTGCGCAGCTCGGTGCGGTCACGGTGCGGGAAGTGCAGGACCCAGTCGGGGTGTTGGCGGTAGAGATCGCTGTCGGGGTTGACCATCTCGGGCTCCACCCACAGCCCGAAGCGCATCCCGAGCCGATGCACCTCGCGCACCAGCGGGGTGAGCCCTTTGGGGAAGCGGTCCGGGGACGGAATCCAGTCGCCGAGCCCCGCGTTCTCGCCGCGGCGCGCGCCGAACCAGCCGTCGTCCATGACGTAGAGCTCGGCGCCGAGCGTCGCCGCCCGCGCCGCCAGGTCCATCTGACCGGCCTCGTCGACGTCGAACCCGGTGGCCTCCCACGAGTTGTAGAGCACCGGTCGTGTCTCGTCGGGGTGGGGCAGCACATGGGCCAGGACGTACGCGTGCCAGGCGCGGCTCGTCGCGCCGAATCCGCCGTCCGCGTAGAGACCGGCGTGCTGTGGAGTGGTGAACTCCGCTCCGGGGTCCAGGGGTTGTGCCATGCCGTCGTAGCCCGCGCCGCCGGTGAATCCCGCACGGCCGTCGGGGGCGCGCTGCACGGTGACGCGCCAGCTGCCGCTCCAGGCCAGGGCCGCGCTCCACACCTGGCCGTGGTCCTCGGTCGCACCACCCGCGTCGAGCATGACCCAGGGGTTCGCGTGATGGCTGGTGATGCCCCTGCGGCTGGTGAACACCGTCTCGCCGAACGGCACGCGGTCGCGCTGCAGTTGGGTCTCGGCGGACCACTGGCCCGTGACATGGCTGAGCCGGTAGTCGTCCCTGGCCGGAAGCGTCCACGCGGCGGAGTCGGCGCGCAGCAGCGTCACGGGCTCCTCGCCCGTGTTGCGCAGCACGGACCAGCGTTCGATGACGTCGCTGTCGTCGTGGACGCGGTAGTGGAGGGTGATCTCCAGGGGGTAGTGGCGGTCGCGGAACTCCAGGGCCAGTTCGGTGGATCCCGGCGCCGGCTCATGGACGCGGTGGCCTGACGCCTCCCATTCGAAGGCGCGCGTGCCGTCGGCGAAGCGCACCTGGAGGGAGGGGGTTCCGTACCGTGCCCCGCCGTCGACGGGCAGTTCCTCGCCGACCGGTGGTCGCCCCTCGAAACTGCTGGGGGGCGGCGCCGGGGGAGTGGCGAGCTCCTGTGCCTGAGCCAGGGTCAGTCGTGGTCCCCACGCGAGATGGCAGGGCGCTCCTGTCTCGTCGATCCGGAGCGCGTACGACGTCTGTGGGGTGCAGAGCAGCCAGACCCCGGTCTCAGGGGCGAAGGAGATCACAGGCATGGATCCTCACGTTCAGGTAGCGCCTCGAGAACATGCGGCAGCCAACACCTCCTTCGATCAGCTGTCAACACCCCGCTGCTTGCACCTATTTGAAAGACGTAGGTCCTCTGCAGGGAACTCTTGAAAGGTGCTTGCTTCTTTCATTGACAGAGGAAAAGAACCCCCCTACGTTTCGGCCATGCGATCGACGACCCCTCGGATCGACGTGGTTCCGGCACCCACTCCTGCCGCTTCCCTGGTCTTCACCACTGTTCTGTCCCACGGCCCGCTCACGCGGATCGAGATCTCCCGGCGGACCGCGCTCTCCTCGGCGGCGGTCACCAAAGCGGTGAGGCCGTTGATGGCGGCCGGCTATCTCGTCGAGGGAGTGGACGAGGAGGCGCGCCCCTCTCTCGGGCGGCCCGCCACCCTCGTGCGGGTCGACGGTGGCCGGGCGCTTTTCATCGGCGTCAAGGTGACCGGCGACGAGATCATCGCGGTCCTGGCCGACCTGTGCTGCCGCATCCGCGTCGCCCGCCACCTCCCGGTCGCCGACCGCGACCCCGGCGCCGTGCTCGCCTCGATCTCCGGTCTCGTGCAGGAACTCCTCACGGAGGCTGAGGGGTTCGGCGTGGAGGTGCGCGGGCTCGGGATCGCCGTCTCCGGTGACGTGGACCGCGCCGCCGGGGTGGTCCGCTACTCGCCCTTCCTGGACTGGCGGGACGTGCCCCTCGCCGAACTGGCCTCCACCGTCACCGGGTTGCCCGTCACCGTCGACAACGACGTCCGCGCGCTGACCGTCGCCGAGCAGTGGTTCGGTGCCGGGGCGGGAATCTCCGACTTCGCCCTGGTGACCGTCGGCGCGGGCATCGGCTGCGGGCTCGTGGTGCACGGCAAGGTGGTCTCCGGCGCGCACGGCGTCGCCGGTGAGATCGGACATCTGCCGATCGATCCGCTGGGCCCGCCCTGCCACTGCGGCAACACCGGCTGTGTCGAGGCGATCGCCGGTGACGCCGCCATCATCCGCCGCGTCCGCGAGGTGACCGGCACCTCGGTCACCGACTCCGCCGGAGCCCTGGACCTGGCGCACCGGGGCGACCCCGGCGCGCGTGAGGCCTACGCACGGGCAGGGGAGGCGATCGGCCGCGCCATCGGTGCCGTCGTCAACCTCCTCGGGCCGCAGCGAGTGATCATCTCCGGCGAAGGGCTCGCGGCGTACGACCTGTTCGCCGAGCAGATCCGCGACGCGTTCACCGCGTCCGCCTTCGGTACCGCCGCGCAGTGCGACGTGATGACACGTCCCCTGCCCTTCGATGAGTGGGCGCGCGGGGCCGCGGCCACCGCGATCCAGTCCTTCATCGGCATAGACACGTACTAGGAGTAGTCGCGATGACGCAGCAGAGCCGCAGACCTTTCCCTTCCCGTGAGCCGAGCCGCCGCACCGTGGTCCGCGGGTCACTCGGGGTCGGCGCCGCCGCACTGGCCGCGCCGCTCCTGACCGCCTGCGGCGGCGGACCGGCCGCCGACCCGAAGACGGTGACCTTCGGATCCAACGGGGCCGACGCCACGCCCAAGAAGGCCTACGCGGCCCTGACCGGCGCCTTCACCGAGGACAGTGGCCTCAAGGTCAAGACGAACACCGTCGACCACGACACGTTCCAGAAGAGTATCTCCACCTACCTCCAGGGCACGCCGGACGACGTCTTCACCTGGTTCGCGGGCTATCGCATGCAGTACTTCGCCAAGAAGAAGCTGGCCCGTCCCATCGACGACGTGTGGGAGAAAATAGGCTCCGGATTCAGCGACGCGGCCAAGCAGCTGTCCAAGGGCGAGGACGGCAAGTACTACTTCGTCCCGCTGTACAACTACCCGTGGGCCGTCTTCTACCGCAAAAGCGTTTTCAAGGAAAAGGGATACGAAGTCCCGCGCACCTGGAGCGAGTTCACCGCGCTCGCCAAGCGGATGAAGAAGGACGGGCTCTCGCCGATCGCGTCCGGTTACGGCGGCGGCGACAGCTGGTCCATCCTCGGAGCCTTCGACTATCTGAACCTGCGTGCCAACGGCTACGACTTCCACATGGATCTGATGCGGGGCGAGGTCGCCTGGACCGACCGCCGCACCACCAAGACCCTCGACCTGTGGCGCGAGCTGAGCGGCTACTACCAGCAGGGTGCGGGCGGCCGGTCCTGGCAGGACGCCGCCCAGTCGCTGCTCGACAAGAAGTCGGGCATGGCGGTCATCGGGCTCTTCCTCGGCCAGCAGATCACCGACGAGAAACTCCGCGCCGACATCGACTTCTTCGCCTTCCCGGAGATCGACCCGTCCCACGGCCAGGAGACCGTCGAGGCCCCCACCGACGGCTTCATGCTCAGCCGCAAGCCGAAGAACCAGAAGGGCGCCACCAAGCTGCTCGAGTACCTCGGCAGCGCCGACGCCGAGAACCTCTACATGGGCGTCGACCCGAGCAACGTAGCCGTCAACTCGGGTGCGGACACCGGTAAGTACAACGCCCTGCAGAAGAAGTCCGCCGACCTCATCGCATCGGCCAAGCACATCACCCAGTTCGGCGACCGCGACAGCGACCCGGGCTTCATCTCCACCGTCGTACTGCCCGGATTCACCGAATGGCTCGGCCACCCGGACGACGGTGCGGCCCTCCTGAAGAAGATCGAGTCCCAGCGTTCGCGCTTCTTCACGGCCTGATACGGCCCGCCGCATACGGCCCGCCACGTCCTGATACGGCCTGATCAGGTCCGGGAAGGTTCACCATGTCATCCGTGCGCTCCGCGCCCCCGGCGTCCCAGGCGCCCCCGTCCAAGCGTGCCCGGCCCCGGCGGCTCGGCCCCGGTGACCGCATCTTCCTCACCGTCATCGTCGGCATCCCGCTGCTCGCCCTGCTGGTCTTCGTCTGGCTCCCGGCGCTCGCCTCCGTAGGCCTGTCCTTCACCAGCTGGGACGGCATCGCACTGTCCGACATCCGCTGGATCGGGCTCGACAACTACCAGGAGATCTTCACCAACTACCCGCCGTTCTGGCCGGCCGTCCAGCACAACGTCGTCTGGCTGCTGTTCACGGCGCTGCTTCCCACCCCGTTCGGCATCTTCCTCGCCTACCAGCTCGACCGGAAGATCCGTTTCACGCGGATCTACCAGACCGCGATCTTCCTGCCGATGGTGCTCTCGCTCGCTGTCGTCGGCTTCATCTGGGAGATCATCTACAACCCCGACAACGGACTGCTCAACGGCATCCTGAGCGGCGCGGGCTCCGGTCAGCCCATCGACTGGCTCGGCGACCCCGACCTCAACCTCTGGGCCGTGCTCGTCGCATCGGCCTGGCGGCACACCGGCTACATCATGATCCTCTACCTGGCCGGGCTGAAAGGCTTCGATCCCGCGCTGAAGGAAGCCGCCGCACTCGACGGGGCCAACGGACGCCAGACGTTCCTGCGCGTTGTCTTTCCCGCACTCAAGCCGGTCAACATCATCATCCTCGTCGTGACCGTCATGGAGTCCCTGCGGGCCTTCGACATCGTGTACGTCCTCGGCGGCGGCACCGGCAGCAAACCCGGCATGGAGCTCCTCTCGCTCCTGATCACGGACAACATCATCGGCGAGTCCAGCCACATCGGATACGGCTCCGCGCTCGCGGTCGTCCTCCTCGTCGTCTCACTGCTCGCCATCTGCGCCTTCCTCGTACAGACCTTCCGCAAGGAGGACAAGTGACCGCGACCGTCACCCCGCCGGCCGCCGGCTCACGCACCCGTCGCGCGCTGCCGTCGGGCGACGGCCCGCCGCGCCCCAAGCGGCAGACCGGCAGGCACCTCCTCCTCGGCGGGATCGCCCTCCTGTGGCTCGTCCCGCTGCTGTGGGCGGTGTACACATCCCTGCGGCCGTACGAGGACACCGCGAAGCACGGCTATCTTTCCTGGCCGCACGGCATCAGCCTGGAGAACTTCTCCAACGCCTGGAGCCAGTCCGGGATGCCGCACTTCTTCTGGAACTCCGTCCTCATCACCATCCCGGCGGTGCTGGGCACCCTGCTCTTCTCGGCCGCCGTCGCCTTCTTCGTCTCGCGCTTCGACTTCCGCTGGAACATCGCGCTGCTGATGTTCTTCACCGCGGGCAATCTGCTGCCCGCGCAGGTGCTCATCACTCCGCTGTACCGGCTCTACCTCCAGGTCGGTCTTCCCGGCTGGATGAGTGACTCGTTCCTGCTCTACGACTCCGTCTGGGGCATCATCGCGATCCACATCGCCTACCAGTGCGGTTTCTGCACCTTCGTCCTCAGCAACTACATGAAGACGATCCCCAAGGAGATCACCGAGGCGTCCTTGGTGGACGGCGCGCCCGTGTGGCGGCAGTTCTTCCAGATCGTGCTTCCGCTGTGCAGGCCCGCGTTCGCGGCGCTCGCCACCCTCGAATCGATCTGGATCTACAACGACTTCTTCTGGTCGCTCGCCCTGATCGACACCGGCGACAAGCGGCCGATCACCTCCGCCCTCGCCAACCTCCAGGGCCAGTACTTCACCAACCCCAACCTCATCGCGGCCGGTGCACTGCTGACCGCGATCCCCACGCTGCTCGTGTACTTCGCGCTCCAGCGCCAGTTCATCAGCGGATTGACCATCGGTTCCGGCAAGGGCTGACCCTTCGCCCCCGACTTCCCAGGAGGTGCGGCCCATGCGGTCGTCCCTGTACTCCTCCGTGCTCGTCCTGGCCCTCGCCGCCGGTCTGACGACGGCCGTCCCCGCCGCTGCCACCCCCGTGGCCGTGACCGGGGCGACGCCCGCCGCGGACCTGGCCCAGAAGCCCTACATGGGCTGGACCAGCTGGAGCATGCAGTCCTCGAAGTACCCCGGGCTCAACCCCGACGGCGACTACAGCTACCTGACCGAGAAGAACGTCCTCAAGCAGACCGACGCCATGGCGTCCAAGCTCAAGAAGTTCGGCTACGAGTACGTCAACATCGACGCGGGCTGGTGGCGTGACATGGCGTGGAAGCCGGAGTTCGACGCCTACGCCCGCCAGGCACCGGACGCGGGCCGCTTCCCGCGCGGGATGAAGCCGGTCGCCGACGACATTCACGCCAAGGGCCTCAAGGCGGGCATCTATCTGCCGGTGGGCCTGGAGAAGGAGGCCTACGGCGAGGGCAAGGTGCCCATCTGGAACGCGGAGGGCTGCACCACCGCCGACATCGTGTACGAGGACCTGCGCACCACCAACGGCTGGGACAGCGCCTACAAACTCGACTTCTCACGCCCCTGCGCGCAGAAGTACATCGACTCGCAGGCCCAGCTCTTCGCCGACTGGGGCTATGACTTCCTCAAGCTGGACGGCGTCGGCCCCGGATCCTCCAAGAGCGGCGACAACTACAACAACGTCGCGGACGTGGCCGCCTGGAAGAAGGCGATCGCCAGGGCCGGGCGCCCGATCCACCTCGAAATCTCCTGGTCGCTCGACATCAACCACGTGGCCGACTGGAAGAGGTACTCCAACGGCTGGCGCATCGACACGGACGTCGAGTGCTACTGCAACACCCTGGTGTCGTGGGAGAACTCCGTCGACGACCGCTGGGACGACGCACCCGGCTGGACCCGGCACGCCGGTCCCGGCGGCTGGAACGACCTCGACTCCCTGAACGTGGGCAACGGCGAGATGGACGGCCTGACCAAGGCCGAACGGCAGAGCTACGCGACCCTGTGGGCCATCGCCAAGTCGCCCCTCTACACCGGCGACGACCTCACCCGCCTCGACGACTACGGCGTATCCCTCCTGACCAACCGCGAGGTCATCGCCCTCAACCAGGGCAGCGCCCCTCCCGCGAGGCCCGTCACGGCCTCCGGCGACCGGCAGGTCTGGAGCGCGAAGAACGCCGACGGCAGCCACACCGTCGCCCTGTTCAACCTCGGTGACTCGCCCGCCGCCGTCACCGCCGACTTCTCCACTCTGGGTTTCTCGGGCCGGGGCAAGGTCCGTGACCTGTGGAACCACGAGGACCTCGGTACCTACAAGGACAAGGTGACGCAGACGCTCCCCGCGCACGGCTCACGCCTGTTCACCGTCACCCCGCGCGGCCCCGAGCAGCAGACGACGGCGTACGAGGCCGAATCCAAGGCCAACACCCTCAGCGGCAACGCGGCGGTCGGCGACTGCGCCGCGTGCTCGGGCGGAAGCAAGGTCGGCAATCTCTACCAGGGCGGAAAGCTCCGGTTCAACGACATCGTGGTGCGCAAATCCGGCCGTTACGTCATCGACGTCGCGTACGTCAGCGGCGACCCGCGCACGGTCCAGGTATCCGCCAACGGCAACGGCTCCACCGCCCTGAAGTTCCCCTCCACCGGGGACTGGGGGACCGCCGAGACGATCGGCGTGCCGGTGACCCTCAAGGCAGGCACCAACACGGTCACCTTCGACAGCGGCGAGGGGTACGCCCCGGACGTCGACCGGATCGACGTACCGAAGCGGTCCTGACGACACCCGGCCCCACTCACCCCGCACGCACCGTCCCTCCGGAATGGAGTGCCTCGTGGACGACGACCAGCACACCGAATCGCCCCGCCACAGACCGAGCCGCCGCGACATCCTGTCCGTGGCCGCCGCCGCGGGAGCCTTCACCGCACTCGGCGGCCTGCCCGCCTTCGCTGCCTCCGCACCCGTGACCCGGCAGGCGGAATCGCCCCTGCTCGCCGGGTCGGAGACGACCCGATTCTGGTACCGGGCACCCGCGTCCGACCGGGCGATGATCGAGCAGGGCCTGCCCGTGGGCAACGGGCGCCTGGGCGCGCTCACCGGCAACGACCCCGCCCGCGAACTGCTCCTCATCACCGACGCCACCATGTGGACCGGCGGCCGCAACGCCACCCTCGACGCGGACGGCCAATTCCCTTACGCCCGGGACAACTTCGGCTCCTTCACTCTCCTGGGGCGACTGGCCGTCGACATCCCCGACCACGACCTCTCGGCGGTCTCCGACTACCGCCGTGACCTCGACATCAGCCAGGGGCTCGTCACCTCCTCGTACGTCCGCTCAGGAGTGACGTACCAGCGCCGGATCTTCGCAAGCCACCCCGACGACGCCATCGTCCTGCACTTCTCCCAGAAGGGTGGCGGCCGCTACACGGGAACGGTGACCCTCGCGGGCACCCACGACGAGACCACCACCGCGCACGGCCCACGTGCCGCCTCGTTCGGTGCCGCCTTCCCGGACGGCGGGCTGCGCTACGGCGCGGCGGTGACGGCGTACAGCACCACCGGCACCGTGGCTGCCGACGGCTCGCGGATCTCCTTCGCCGGATGCAAGGAGCTCACGGTCGTGGTCAGCGGCGGCACGAACTACGTGCCCGACGCGGCCGCCGGCTATCGCGACCCCACGCTCGACCCACAGCGTCTTGCGAGGACCAAGGTCCTCGCGGCGGCCCGTCATCCCGCCACGACACTCCTGCACTCCCATGTCGCCGACCACCGGCGCCTGTTCGAGCGGATGGACGTCTCGCTCGGCACCTCGTCCCGCGAACAGCGCGGCCTCGACACCTGGGAACGCGTACAGGCGCGCGCCCGGGACACCGAGGCTGACCCCGAACTGGAGGCGTCCTACCTCCAGTTCGGCCGGTACCTCATGATCGCCGGATCCCGCGACAGTCTGCCGCTCAACCTCCAGGGTCTGTGGCTGGACGGTAACGACCCGGACTGGATGGGGGATTACCACACGGACATCAACATCCAGATGAACTACTGGATGGCCGACCGCGCCGCGCTCTCCACCTGTTTCGACGCGTACGCCGACTACTGCCTGGCGCAGCTTCCCTCCTGGTCCGAACTCACCCGGACCCTGTTCAACGACCCGCGCAACCGATACCGCAACTCCAGCGGGAAGATCGCGGGCTGGGCCGTGGCCTTCTCCACCAACATCCACGGCGGGAACGGCTGGTGGTGGCACCCCGCCGGCAACGCCTGGCTGGCCAACTCCCTCTTCGAGCACTACGAATTCACCCAGGACGAGGCTTACCTCGCCAGGATCCACCCGCTGCTCAAGGGGGCCTGCGAGTTCTGGGAGGCGCGGCTGATCACCGTTACCGTCACCGACGAGGTGACCGGGAAGTCCCGCGAGGTCCTTGTCGACGACAGCGACTGGTCTCCCGAGCACGGCCCTCAGGACGCCAAGGGCATCACGTACGCACAGGAAGTGGTCTGGGCGCTCTTCGAGAACTACCGCACCGCCTGTTCCGTCCTCGGCAGGGACACCGCCCACAGCAAGACCGTCGGCTCGCTCCAGTCCCGCCTCTACCTCCCCCGAGTGAGCCCGAAGACAGGCTGGTTGGAGGAGTGGATGTCACCCGAGAACCTCGGTGAGACCACGCACCGGCACCTCTCCCCGCTGATCCAGCTCTTCCCCGGCGACCGGATCCGCCCCGACAGCTCGACGCCCAAAGCCCTGGTCGACGGAGCGACCGCGCTGCTCACCGCGCGCGGCATGGAGAGCTTCGGCTGGGCCAACGCCTGGCGGAGCCTGTGCTGGGCCCGCCTGAAGGACGCTGACAAGGCGTACCAACTGGTCGTGAACAACCTGCTGCCGTCCATCGACGGCAGCAACGGCACCGCGATGAACCTCTTCGACATCTACGAGGTCGAGAAGGGCCGCGGCATCTTCCAGATCGAGTCCAACTTCGGCACCGCGGCCGCGATGCTCGAGATGCTGGTCTATTCACGCCCGGGGCACGTCGAGTTGCTCCCTGCCCTGCCCGAGGCCTGGGCGCGCTCGGGATCGGTCACCGGCGTCGGCGTACGCGGCGGCTTCGTCGTCGACCTGCGCTGGCGCGCGGGGAAGGTCACCGAGGCGCGGCTGCGCAGTGTCGGCGGACGCAGCACCACGGTGTCGTACGGGGGAGTGACCCGGAAGGTCGCCCTCAAGCCGGGCGGCTCCATCACGCTGCGTGGAGTGGGCGGTTGAGGCCCCGGATGTGGTTCACGCGTCGCCGCCGCGCGGTCGGCGTCGTCTGCGGGCTCGTCCTCGCGCTGTACTTACCGGCGACAGCGGCGACAGCAGTGTCGGCGGGGAAGTCGTCCGGGCATCAGGTCGTCACGTGGGGAGCGAGCGCCGACAGGCTCGGTCAGGCAGTGTCCGACCGCAGCTACCGCCTCGTCGTCCGCACCAGCGCCGGCGGCGCCCATCCGCGCTTCCGGCTGTCCAACGCGTTCGGCGACCGGCCGGTGACCTTCGGGAGCGTCTATGCCGGAGCGCGCGATGAGGGCGCGAGGCTCGTGCCCGGCAGCAACCGACGCGTCACCTTTGGGGGTGCGCGGTCCGTCACAGTGGCGCCGGGCGACAGCGTGACCAGCGACCCGCTGCCCGGACGCCTTGCGGCACAGAGCGATCTGGTCGTCAGCCTCTACGTGGCCGAGGCCGTGGGCCAGGCGACGGGACACGGCATGGCCATGCAGACGTCGTACGCGGCAGGCGGTGACCACGCCCGTGAGGAGGGCGAGGCCAATTGGAGCGAGCGGATCGGCTCGTGGTTCTACCTCGACGCGGTGAGCGTGGAGAGCGGGGCGGACACGGGCGCCGTGGCCGCGCTCGGCGACTCCATCACCGATGGCTGGCAGTCCACCACCGACACGAACCGCCGCTGGCCGGACTACTTGTCCCGGCGGCTTCAGGGGGAGTCCGCCCTCGACATCAAGGGCGTCGCCAACGAGGGCATCTCCGGCAACAAGGTGCTTGCCGACGGCGCGGGGCAGAGCGCCCTGGCCCGTCTTGAGCGAGACGTTCTCTCCCACCCGGGCGTGCGCACGGTGTTCTTGTTCGAGGGCATCAACGACATCAAGGCGCACACCGGCGTCACCGCGGACCAGCTCATCGCCGGATATCGCCAGATCATCGACCGGGCGCACGCGGCAGGCAGGTGCGTCGTGGGCGGGACGGTGCTGCCTTTCAAGGGGTGGTCGGAGTTCGACGCGGCCGGTGAGGCGGTACGCCAGGAGGTCAACGCCTTCATCAGGAACAGCGGCGAGCTGGACGCCGTCACCGACTTCGACAAGGTGCTCCGCAGCCCGTACGACCAGGAACGGCTGCTGCCGGTCTTCGACGGCGGGGACCACCTCCACCCCAACGACAAGGGCATGCGGGCGATGGCCGACGCGGTCGACCTGGAGGATCTGCGATGTGAGCGGTAGACACTGAACGGCGAGTCGGCTTCCTTGCTGAAACAGCAAGGAAGCTTGCCGCTTCTCCAGGGTCTGGCGCACGGTGTCGGCATGACTGACATGACTGACATGACTGACGTGGCTGAGACGAACGAGCAGGACTTCACAGAGCTGGATGTGCTGGTGGTCGGGGGTGGGGCGGCCGGCCTGTCCGCAGCGTTGACGCTGTCCCGGGCCAGGCGTTCCGTGCTGGTGGTCGACTCCGGCGAACCGCGCAACGCTCCCGCCGACGGAGTGCACGGATTCTTGTCCCGGGAAGGCTTGGCGCCGGGCGAACTGCTGCGGATCGGCCGGGAGGAGGTCGCCGGGTACGGCGGGCGGATCGTGTCGGACCGGGTCACGGATGTCCGGCGGGTCGGTGAGCGATTCGTCGTACACACCGAGGGCGGCCGGAGCCACGGCGCGCGACGCCTCCTTGTGACCACGGGCCTCGTCGACGAGCTTCCCGACGTCCCCGGCGTACGTGAGCGGTGGGGCCGTGACGTCCTGCACTGCCCGTACTGCCATGGCTGGGAGGTGCGGGACGAGCCGATCGGTGTACTCGCTACCGGTCCGATGGCCGTGCACCAGGCGCTGCTGTTCCGTCAGTGGTCGCCGGAGGTGACCCTGTTCCTGCACACCGCGGGCGAGCTCACCGATGAGCAGTGGGAGCAACTGAGCGCCCGCGGCATCGCGGTGGTCGACGGGGAGGTGGCCGGCCTCGATGTGGAGGCGGACCGGCTCTCCGGCGTACGGCTGGCCTCGGGCAGCCACATTCCGGTACGGGCCCTCGTCGTGGCGCCGCGGTTCGAGGCGCGCGGCGCGATGCTGGCCGGACTCGGTCTGACGAGCGTCGACCACCCGATGGGCGTGGGCAGTTACGTGGAGTCGGACGCGACCGGGTTCACCGGCACCCCGGGGGTGTGGGCAGCGGGCAACGTCACCGACCTGGTGGCCGGAGTCGTCGTGTCCGCAGCCGCCGGAATGACCGCCGCGGCCGCGATCAATGCCGACCTCGTGGCCGCCGACACCGCGGCGGCGGTGGCGGCCCGGCGCGCCCTGACGGCATTCAGCCCCGCAGCGGAGGCCGCCAATTCCCGAAAGATTCTGGGAGAACGGCGACACGGCATCGAATCCGTCCTGGCCGGTGAGGAAGCGCGCCGTCGCGCAGTCAGGGGGGCATGAGAGGGCGGGTGGCCTGTCGAGCCGCTGAGGGCCGTGACATCGGCGCGTTCACCGTGCCCGTGTAGCCTTCAGCGGCGCGCTCTGTCCCTGGGTGCCCGTGTTGTCTCTCACCGCTGCGCCGAGGACCTGCCCCATGCCTCAGACGAACCTGCCCGAAGAGCTGCGTCCGGAACTGCCCGAGTCGTTGCAGGACATAGTCAAGAGTCACCAACTGCACTCCGCCCTAGAGTGGTTGGAGACCAATCCGCCCCACGTGATCGCCGACGAGCTCGGCCGGATGGACGCGGTCGACGCGGGCATGGCCTTCAGGCTCCTCGACAAGGACCGGGCGCTGACCGTCTTCGAGGAGCTGGAGCCGGTCGACCAGCAGCAGATCCTTGAGGGACTGCGCGATCGCACGTTCCTGGAGCTCGTCGAGGGCATGGACCCCGACGACCGGGCGAGGATGCTGCGAGAAGCACCCGCCAAGGTCGCCGAGCGGGTGCTCGGCGGACTGAGCGCGCACGAACGGGGGATGACCTCCGCACTGCTCGACTACCCGGAGGGCTCTGTCGGCCGCTATATGACCCCCGAAGTCGTGGCGCTCGATCAGGACCTCACCGTCAAGCAGGCGTTGGAGGTCGTACGGGAAAAGGGCGGTCAGGCCGAGACGGTCTACACGCTGCCCGTCGTGGACGACGGGCAGCGCCTCACCGGCATCGCGGAGCTGCGCGAGCTGGTGCTCAGCCCGCCGGAGCGGATGGTCTCCGCGCTGATCGCCACCGAGCCCGTGTCCGTGTACGCCACCGACTCGGCCGAGCGGGCCGCCCGGCTGATGCGCGAGACCAACGACCTGAACCTGCCGGTCGTCGACAGCGAGAACCGGCTCGTCGGGCTGCTCACCATCGACGACGCGCTCGAAGTCATCGAGGCCGCGGACACCGAGGACGTGGCGCGGCAGTCGGGAGCCGCGCCCTGGGCCGGGCACTACATGGCCGCGACGGTGTGGCAACTCGCGCGCTACCGGGCGCTGTGGCTGAGCCTGCTGCTCGTCGCGGCGACACTGACCGTCAGCGTGACGCAGTCCTTCGAGGGCACCTTGGAGAAGGCCGCGCAGCTCGCCATGTTCATCCCGATGCTCATCGGCGCGGGCGGCAACGCCGGGGCCCAGGCCGCGACCGCTTGTGTACGCGCCCTGGCCGTCGGCGAAGTGCGGGGATCGGACCTGCTGAAGGTCATATGGCGCGAATGCCGCGTCGGTCTGGTCCTCGGCTCGCTGCTCGCGATCCTCGGCGTGGTCGTGGGCGCGGTGTTCGTCAGCGCGAAGATCGCCCTGGTGGTCGGGATCACCCTGGTGGTCATCTGCGGCTGGGCGGCGACCATCGGCGGCACGATGCCGTTGCTGGCCAAGCGGTTGCGGATCGACCCGGCTGTGGTGTCGGCGCCGATGGTCACCACGCTCGTCGACGCGACCGGCCTGGTCATCTACTTCATGACGGCGAAGGCCGTGCTGGGGATCTGATTCGGCGCAAGGATGAGAGCAGGAACACCGAGGAGGAGAAGGCCATGCCGAAGGTGCGCGTACACAATGTCACCGTTTCGCTGGACGGCTTCGCCGCCGGACCCCACCAGCGCCTGGAGGAACCCTTCGGGGAGGGCATCGAGGGGCTGCACGACTGGATGGTCGCCGCGATGCGCGACCGCGCCGAGGGCAAGGCAGGCATCGACGTCGATCAGATCGTGCGGAGCGAGGAGAACATCGGCGCCACCATAATGGGCCGCAACATGTTCGGGCCGCAGCGCGGTCCGTGGCAGGACGAATCGTGGAGGGGCTGGTGGGGAGAGAACCCGCCCTACCACCATGACGTGTTCGTGCACACCCACCACGTGCGGCCCTCCCTCACGATGGAGGGTGGGACCACCTTCCACTTCACCGCCGAACCCGTCGATACGGTCCTTGCGCGGGCCTTCGAGGCGGCGGCGGGCCGGGACGTACGCATCGGCGGCGGCTCGGCCACGGTGCAGCAGTATCTGCGAGCAGGGCTGATCGACGAACTGCACCTGGTCGTCGTGCCGCTCCTCGTCGGCAGGGGCGAGCGGCTGCTCGACAACGTGGCCGACGGGATCGACGGCTATCGGGTGACGGAACTGGTCAGTTCCGCGACGGCCACCCACGCTCACCTGGTCCGGCGCTGATCCGCCGCTGATCAGGCCGGGCAACGCGGGCAAGCAGCGGGGGCAGTTGCGGCGCTGTGACCGAAATTACCGGATTCCGTTACGCGCTCTCCGGGTGATCGCAATGTCGGGTGCATACGTTTATGTTCCTCATTGTGGGACTCGTCGCACGACCACGATGGGGACCGCGTACTGACCGACATCAAAGGGGATCTCTGCCGTTATGCGTAACACCCGCCGCCGCAGCCTTCTGCGCACCGCCGCCGTCTCCGCTCTCGCCGGATCCGTTCTGTTGATTCCCGCCACCGCCGCGCTCGCCGACGGGTCGGGCCCGGAGCCTCAGCCGGCGCAGGCCGCGGCCGAGCCTGCCGTGGCGCCCACGCTCACGGCGAAGGCGTCCGTCCCCCACGTCCGCGCGTGGCAGGAGTTGCGCATCACGGGCAAGGCGACCGGGCTCAAGGCCGGGAGCAAGGTGACCCTGCAGCAGAAGCAGCACGGGGCGTGGAAGTCCCTGCCCGCCAGTACGGTCACCAACAAGTCCGGGGCCTACAACCTGCGCGCCAAGCTCGGCCTCAAGGGCAAGAACGAGCTGCGCGTCGCCAGCGGCGCCACCGTGTCGCCGGTCGTCACGGTGACCGTGAGCTGACGCGCGGCGGATCCGTCGGGCGCGCGCCTGAACGCGAGACGTCAGGCCTTCAGGCCTCGGGGGCGCGCACGACGAGCAGGTAGTAGTCCATGTGGTCGCGGCAGAAGGAACGGTAGGGGGCCATGAGCGGATCGGTGTGGGCCAGGGCCTCCTTGCCGAACCGCTCCTCGATCTCGCCGCGCCGGTCCTCGTAGAGCACACACATGAGCTCGCCGCACAGCGCCGCGTTCGAGGTCATGTCCCGCACGGACTCGACACGGAAGCCGGTCTGTTGGAGTTCGCCGACGAGTGTGGCTAAGGGCCTGAGCGGGGGACACGTCCACATCCGCGTGTAGGCCGCCACTTCCTCGGCGGCGGGGCTGCCGCGCAAGGCGAACTCCGTGAACAGGAACCGTCCGCCGGGGCGCAGCACCCGCAGGGCTTCACGGAGCCCTGCGGGCCGGTCGGAGAGGTGGGGGACGCAGTCGATGGACCACGCGGCGTCGAACGCCGCGTCCGCGTAGTCCAGTTGCATCGCGTTGCCGTGCGCGAAATCCACCCGCTCGGCGAGGCCCGGGTCTGCCGGGCTCCGGGCGCTGAGACGGTCCTGGCACCGGGCGAGCTGGCTCTTGCTGACATTGATTCCGGTGACGCGGGCACCGGTGCGCTCGGCCAGGCGGACGGCGGGGCCGCCGGTGCCGCAGCCGATGTCGAGAAGGTGCTCGTGGGGTGCCAGGCCGATGGTGTCGACCAGGAAGTCGGTCTGCCGGTCCTGGGCGAGATCGGCAAGCGCGGTCAGCGTGGTGACGGGCGGGCGCTCGCCGTGCGGCGCGTACATCCCGATGTGGACGGCGCTCGACCCGAGCGTCAGAGCGAGCATGTCGCCGAACTGGTCGTACATCGCCCCGACTTCTTCGGGGGTGGGAGCGGTCATGGTGCGTCCCTGCGCCAGGAGCCGTGCTCGCGGGAGCCGTGCTCGTGAGGGCGTGCGCGTAGACGGTGAAGCCGAGTACGCGGTACGCGCCGGACGCTGGGACGCTAGCACCGGGCGGGCTCGCGGTGGAGCCCGGAAAGCGCCAAGCAGCTCCGCGGCTCAGCTGCCCGGCGCCCGGTGACGGTCACTCGTGCTCTGCGCGCGCCGGTGGCTCGGCGGACCCCTCGGCTCCGGCGTGCGCGTCGACCTGCCGCCCCACCTCACGCGCCTCGTCGGTCAGCATCTGCAGCCTGGCCTCGGCCTGATCCGCGCGGGCCTGGAGGCGGGCGGTGTCGTCGGCGATGACCTGGCAGGCCAGATCCATCGCGGCGTCCACGTCCTCGGGAGAACCGCGCTCCGCAAGCTCCTCCAGCGCGCTCTTGACCGCGGGGATGCCGCCGCGGTGGTGGATGTCGTTCCAGAACTCATAGTCCATCCGGGCAGTTTGCCGGATCGGAGCCATGCTGTGCGAACTGCCCCGATGGCGGAACCGGCGCCCGGTGCGCTAGGCCCGCAGGCTCGTCAGAACCTCGCGGCAGGCGGACGCCGCGCGGTTGGTGGCCTCGGAGCAGAGGCGGCAGTGCTCGTGGTGCGACGCGTGCTGGGCGCACAGCTCGTGGCTGTTTTCGCAGGCCATCACGCACGCCTGCAACTGTGCGGCAAGGAGCGCGTGATCGGCGTCGGTGCCGCGGGTCAGGACCCGCCGCGTGGCCGAGGCCACGTCGGCACAGTTCAGATCGCGGTTGATGGAGGCCCGCAGTTCGTCGGCCTCCTTCTCGGCGAGCATGCCGACCGCACAGGCGGTCGCGGCCTGTTCGCACGCGGAGAGGGCGTCGGCGGCGTCGGCGAGGGTCTGGTTGTCGAGGTGGTCGGCACGAGAGGCAAGGCTGTCGAACAACTCGCGTGTCTGGAGCATCGCGTCTCCAACGGAGTAGTGAGGGGCCCCGGTCCCGGGGGTTCCCGGCCCTGAGGATTCCCGGTCTCCCGACGCTAGTCCTGTCTTTGCCGCCGGTTAAGGGCCCGCGATACGCCAATCCCGCAGCGCACGGCCGTCCGCCGGTTCTTCCTTGTGGGCTGGACCTCCCGGGTCTCCTCATGTGGTGCGCGTCACACGATCCGTGCGTGTTGCCGGGAACTCTTCCGGCCCTCCAGCCGACTCCTGCACCGGTCGCCACGACCGATCGATCCGCATCACCTTCATCCAGGAGAGCAGCTCATGTCCGCCGAACCCACACTCCTCGCCCCGGACGACGGGCAGGAGACCCAGGAGGCGCCGCCCTCCGCAGGACGGTCCGGATGGGCGTCGCTGCGTCCGCTCGTGCTGCGCCTGCACTTCTACGCCGGGGTGCTCATCGCACCCTTCCTGCTCGTCGCCGCCACCACGGGACTCCTGTACGCCTGCTCGTACCAGGCCGAGAAGATCGTGTACTCCCACGAACTGCGTGTGCCCGTCGGCGAGAACAAGACCGAGCTGTCGATCTCGCAGCAGGTGGCCGCCGCTCGCAAGGCACACCCCGAGGGCGCGGTCAGCGCGGTGCGGCCATCGCCGGAGGACGGCGCGACGACCCGCGTACTTCTGTCCGGAACGCCGGGCGTGGACGCCGACCACACCCTCGCCGTGTTCGTGAACCCGTACAACGGCGAAGTACGCGGCGCCCTCGAGCAGTACGGCTCCACCGGCGCACTGCCGCTGCGCACCTGGATCGACGAACTCCACCGCGATCTGCACCTGGGGGAGACCGGCAGGCTCTACAGCGAACTCGCGGCCAGCTGGCTGTGGGTGATCGCGGGCGGCGGCCTGGTGCTGTGGTTCGGCCGTCGGCGCTCCCGGCGCAAGCTGCGCGGGGCGACCGGCCGGCGGCGCACGCTCTCGCTGCACGGCTCGGTGGGTGTGTGGGCCGCTGCCGGACTGATCTTCCTGTCGGCAACGGGTCTTACCTGGTCGACGTACGCGGGAGCGAGCGTCGGCGACCTGCGCGAGGCCGTCGGGCAGACGACACCGGAGCTGACGGCGACCGTCGCGGGTGGCGGAGAGCACGCGGGTCACGGCGGGTCGGGCTCGGGCGGCGCAGCCGGAGGCGAGGGTGTCGGGCTCGACGCCGTCCTGAAGGCCGCCCGTGGCGAGGGACTCTCCAACCCGGTGGAGGTCGTGCCGCCCGCCGACGCGTCATCGGCGTACATCGTCCGGCAGATTCAGCGCAGCTGGCCCGAGAAGCAGGACTCCGTCGCTGTCGACCCGTCGACCGGCGAGGTCACCGAAATGCTGCGGTTCGCCGACTACCCGGTGCTCGCCAAGCTGACCCGCTGGGGCATCGACGCACACACCGGCTCGCTGTTCGGGCTCGTCAATCAGATCGCCCTCGCCGTTCTCACCCTCGGGCTGATCCTGATGATCGTTTGGGGGTACCGCATGTGGTGGCAGCGCGGGCGCGGCAGCTCCTTCGGGCGTCCGCTGCCGCGCGGGGCGTGGCAGAACGTGCCGGCGTACGTCCTGGTCCCGTTGATGGCGGCGATCGCCGTGCTCGGCTACTTCGTGCCGCTGCTAGGTATCCCGCTGGCGGCCTTCCTCGTCGCGGACATCGTGCTGGGTGAGGTCGCCTATCGGCGTGGCGGGCGCAACTACGCCTGAGGCCCGCTCAGTCGTGGGTGGCCGCGCCGCTGAGGTGGTGGTCGGCGAGGTTCAGGACCTCGTCGACCACGCGGCGCAGGTGTCCGTC
Source organism: Streptomyces sp. NPDC056486 (assembly GCF_042795295.1). Lineage (NCBI taxonomy): Bacteria > Bacillati > Actinomycetota > Actinomycetes > Kitasatosporales > Streptomycetaceae > Streptomyces > Streptomyces sp. NPDC056486. Next base: position 93,518 of record NZ_JBHTSF010000003.1, on the reverse strand, counting down.
GGGCGGGCCGTAGATCATGCGGCGCCCCTCCTTGCGTACGGAAACGAGCCCGGCGAGGCGGAGTTTGGCCAGGTGCTGACTGACCGCGGGGCGGGCGGCGCCGCATGCGGCCGTCAGGGTCGTGACGTCGGCTTCGCCCTTGGCGAGGGTGTGAAGGAGGGCGAGGCGGGTGCGGTCGGCGAGGAGGCCGAGGACCTCGGCCGCGTGGGTGAAGTGCTCGGCGCCCGGATCTTGCGGGTGCGCACCGTGCGCAGGTGATAGGTGCATGCGTGCGCTCATACGCACATAATGGATGCGGGCGCCTCGCGGTGTCCACTCTCCCGTCCCGCGTCGGAAGGCCGTACTCGTGAGTGAGCAGCACGGACACCCGCACCCTTCGCATGAGCACCATCGGAACGATGGCCCGGATCACGACCACGACCACCGTCACGAGCACGAGCAGGAGCACGGTCATGGGTCCGGTGGCGGAGGGCGCTCGGCCCGGTGGCGGCACAAGGCCGGGCACGTGCTGAAGCCGCACTCGCACGAGACCGCGGACAAGGTCGACCCGGCCCTGGAGTCGTCGGCGCGCGGGATGCGCGCGCTGTGGATCTCGCTGGCCGTCCTCGGCGTGACGGCCGGGGCCCAGGCGGTGATCGTGGTGCTCACCGGCTCGGTCGCGCTGCTCGGCGACACCGTGCACAACGCGGCGGACGCGCTGACCGCGATCCCCCTCGGTATCGCCTTCGTCCTGGGCCGACGGGCCGCGACGCGCCGCTTCACCTACGGCTACGGCCGCGCCGAGGACCTCGCGGGCATCGTCATCCTCCTGACGATCGCCGCGTCGGCGGCCTTCGCGGCCTGGGCGGCGGTCGACCGGCTGCTCAACCCCCGCACCCTGGAGCACCTTTGGGTGGTGGCGGCCGCCGCCGTCATCGGATTCATCGGCAACGAATGGGTCGCCCGCTACCGCATCCGCGTCGGCCGCGAGATCGGCTCGGCCGCCCTGGTCGCCGACGGGCTGCACGCCCGCACGGACGGATTCACCTCTCTCGCCGTCCTGCTGAGCGCGGGCGGCGCGGCCCTGGGCTGGCGGCTCGCCGACCCGATCGTGGGCCTGCTGATCACCGCGGCGATCCTGCTCGTCCTGCGGGACGCGGCACGGGAGGTCTTCCGCCGGGTGATGGACGCCGTCGATCCCGCCCTGGTCGACAGGGCAGAGGAGGCGCTCCTGACGGTCCCCGGCGTACGAGGCGTCGGCGAGCTGCGCCTTCGCTGGATCGGGCACCGGCTGCGCGCCGAGGTGGCGGTCGTCGTGGACGGGGAGCTGTCCGTACGGGAGGCGCACGAGGTCGCGGTCGGCGCGGAGCACGCTCTGCTGCACGCGGTGCCGAAGCTGACCGCCGCACTGGTGCACGCCGACCCGGCGACCGTGCCCGGCGCCCAGGACCCGCACAAGATCCTTGCGCACCACGCCGTGTGAACGGCAAGGCCGAGCATCGGCACCGGATCGGCAGCGGCTAATATCTGCGGCCATGGCGTCAGGTCTGCGGGACACGGTGTACGGAGAGCGGCGTACCGCCGCGCGCTGCACCGTGTTCGGGGTCAGCCTGGCCACGCTGCTCGCCGTCCTGTGCGTGTGCTTCGGCTCCTCGGCACATCACGACGACCCGAGCCCCCGTGCCGCCGTCTCCACCTCCGCGCCCATGGCCGGATCCGGTGGCCCGGCATCCGTCGGAGAGGCCTCTCTCGGCCACAGCTGTCCCCCCGGCGACCGGTGCGCGTCCGTCACACACGCCGCGGCGATCGCGCTCCCGGCGCCCGAGCCTTCGGTGCCGACGACGCTGGGGGAGGCGGGACTGCCCGCGGCCCCGGCCACCGCACTTCCCGTACCGCGAGAGCCTGTTCACCGGTACGCCCCGGATCTCCACGTCCTTCAGGTGCAGAGGACCTAGGCCGGACCTCCGCACGGCCGAACCCGTCCGGACACGTTGCTGTTCACGGATGCGGTCACGGTCGTGCGCCAGTGCCGATCACCTCACACACCATCACCGTCACCACCGCCGTGCCCCGGGCGCGGCGGGGACAAGGACATCCCCGGACATGGGCACCTCCAAGAGCACCTCCAAGACAGGCAAGAAGGCCGCGACCACCACCGCACGCAAGGCCCGCATCCAGGAGCAGCGCCGCGCCGAGCAGGCGCGTGACCGGCGCAACCGCGTCATCGCCATCACCGCGGGCGTGGCCGTACTGGCCGGGGTCGCCGGATTCGGCTCGTACGTCCTGCTCGACGCGTCAAAGGAGAAGGACAAGAAGGAGGCCGTCGCGCAGGCCCCCGTCAAGGGCGAGAAGACGTGGGACGCGAAGAAGCTGGGGCGCAACCACGTCACGAAGAAGGTCGACTACCCGATGACGCCGGCGGCGGGCGGTGATCACAGCCAGGCGTGGGCCAACTGCCAGGGCGATGTGTACGACAAGCCGCTGGGCGAGGAGAACGCCGTCCACTCGCTGGAGCACGGCGCCGTCTGGATCACGTACAACGACAAGGCGGCGAGCGGCGACATAAAGACGCTGAGCCAGAAGGTCAGCACGACGCCCTACACGCTGATGAGTCCGGTCAAGGAGCAGAAGGGCGCCCTCACGCTCACCGCGTGGGGCAGCCAGCTCACCGTGGACAAGGCATCGGACCCCCGGGTCGAGCAGTTCCTCGGCAAGTACGTCCAGGGCGAGCAGACTCCCGAACCCGGTGCGGCCTGCACGGGCGGGGTCGGACCGGCATGAGGGTGAACGCGTGAGCGGGAGCGGCCGGACGGTGAGTCGTTGACCTTCCGGCCGCTCCCGCCGGGTGCCATCGAAGGTCGTTACGCCTAGTCTCTGTGGTGTGCTGAGCATCGTTGACGATCTGGCCGGGTTCGGACCGCTGCGGATGTGCGCCCATGCGCCGTCGGCCGACGACCCGGATGACCTGACCGGTCTGCGCGTACTTCTCGTCGCGGACGTCCTGGCCCGCGTCGTCGAGCTGCGCGGCAGGACCGTCCTCATGGGGTGGACCTGCCCGGCGGCGGCTTCGGCCGACGCCGCCGGTATCCGTCCGGCCGACGCCCACGGCACCCCCGACGAGATCACCGAGGCTCTCGGCGGCCCGCCGGCCGTGCACCTCACCAGCCATACGTACGAAGGCGCGGGCGGTCTGTCCCTGCACATCGGCGAGGCCGCCGCCACGGGAGGCGCGGACAGCGGCGCGGATCGAGACGCGGACCGGGACGCGCTCGCCCTGCGGCTGTTCCTGCTCGGTCACCCGCACCACGAACCCGTCGACGTCACGGGGCAAGCTGTCGGCGCCGCCGCCGAGAAGCTGGCCAACTGGCGTAAAGCCGTGGCTGCTTGGGCCGATGAGCCGTCCAAGGCGATGCCCGCCGACCTCGTGCGAAGGGCCCTTGCCGCCCTGGAGAACGGTCTCGACACTCCGGCGGTGCTGCGGCTCCTCGACGACCTGGAGGCGGCCGCCGACGTGCCGGGCGGCGCCAAGTTCGAGACGTTCGCCCACCTCGACCGCGTACTCGGTCTCGAAGTCGTTCGCGATATCGGCCGCTCGCATTCCGCCGAGGTGTACCGGTGAGCCGCTGATGGAGCGTGACCGTGCGGAGCGCGTCGCACGCGTGCTCAAGGCGATCGCGGACCCCACCCGCCTGCAACTGCTCCACCTGATCCAGACCGCTCCCGACGGTGAGGCGTGTGTGGGCGACCTGACCGACCGGCTCGGGCTGCGGCAGCCGACGGTCAGCCATCATCTGAAGACGATGACCGAGGCGGGTCTGCTCGCCCGCGAGCGGCGCGGCACGTGGGTCTGGTACTCGGTGGATCGAGAAGGCATGGAGGCGGTGCGGGAGATCTTGCGGGCGCCCGCACGGGCGGTTCCTTGACGCCTCGCCCCGTCAAGCTCCGTTGTGAAATTCATCAACTGACCCGTGCAGCGCGGGAGTTCGATGCGTGCGACTGACATTCATATAGTGATGATCGTCTATATAGACGCTCAGCTATGCTTCGGCGCCGGGACATCTCCCGTACACCCCTGGTTCATATAGCCGAAGTTCGATCCAAGGTGTCTGAAGGGAGCTCCGCTCCACGCGGACCTCCTCGGCTGCCGGCCCAAGCCACCGGCCCGACACCAGGGATCGTGAGACATGAACGCGACCAGTGGTTCACGAAGGTTCGCCGGGGGAGCGGCACTGGCCTGCGCCGCGGCTCTCACGCTGAGCGCCTGCGGGGGCGGTGACGCGGGTGAGGACTCCGGGTCCGGTGACGGCAAGCAACTCTCGGGCACGGTCAAGGTGGACGGATCCAGCACCGTCGCCCCGCTGACCACGGCCGCGGCGGAGATTTTCGCCGAGAAGCAGCCCAAGGTCCGGGTCACGGTGGGTACGTCGGGCACCGGCGGTGGCTTCGAGAAGTTCTGCAACGGCGAGACCGACATCTCCGATGCCTCCCGTCCGATCAAGGACGAGGAGAAGGCCGCCTGTGAGAAGAAGAGCATCACGTACAAGGACTTCCAGATCGCCAATGACGCGCTGACGGTGGTGGTGAACAAGGACGCCGACTGGGTGGACTGTCTGACCGTCGCGCAGTTGAAGAAGATCTGGGAACCCAAGTCCAAGGTGAACAACTGGAACCAGATCGACCCGAAATTCCCCGGCCAGCCACTGAAACTGTTCGGCGCGGGCACCGACTCCGGCACCTTCGACTACTTCACCGAGGCGATCAACGGTGAGGAGGGCGCATCGCGCACCGACTACTCGCCGACCGAGGACGACAACGTCACCGTGCAGGGCGTCGCGGGCTCCAAGGGCGGTCTCGGCTACTTCGGATTCTCCTACTTCGAGGAGAACACCGACAAACTCAAGGCCCTGAAGATCGACGGCGGAAAGGGTTGCGTGGCGCCCGGCGTCAAGACCGCGCAGAACGGCGAGTACGCGCCCCTGTCCCGGCCGCTCCTCATCTACCCCAACGCCAAGTCCCTCGCCCGGCCCGAGGTGTTGTCCTTCGTCGAGTACTACGTCGAGAACAACGAATCCATCGCCAAGGACGCGAAGTTCATCCCTCTCAACCAGAAGCAGGAGGAGCAGCTCAAGGGCGACCTCGACAAGCTGAAGGCGTCGGCGAAGTGAGCTCCCCGCCTCGTCCGCCCGCTGTGGGTCCCCCTGGGCGACAGTCCCTGCGCAGGACCCGTCCGCGCTACGGCGAACGGGCCATCCAGGTACTGCTGTTGCTCGCCGCCCTGGTGTCCGTCGCCACGACCGCCGGGATCGTGATCTCGCTGATCCCGCCCACCGCCGAGTTCTTCGGCCGGGTGGACGTCGGCGAGTTCCTCGGCGGCACCGAGTGGACCGCGCTGTTCACCAAACCCAAGTACGGTGTCCTGCCGCTGCTCACTGCCACCCTCCTGATCACCGCGATCGCACTCCTGGTGGCGATTCCGGTCGGACTCGGCGCGGCGATCTACTTGAGCGAGTACGCCAGTTCGCGCGTACGCAAGGTACTCAAGCCCGCCCTTGAGGTGCTCGCCGGTGTGCCGACCGTCGTCTACGGCTTCTTCGCCCTCAGCTTCGTCACCCCGCTGCTTCAGGACCACTGGCCGTTCGGAGAGGGGCCCGACTTCAACAACGCCCTGTCCGCCGGGCTCGTCATGGGCGTCATGATCATCCCGACCATCGCCTCGCTCTCGGAGGACGCCATGGCCGCTGTGCCGGACTCCCTGCGCGACGGCGCCTACGCGCTCGGCTCCGGCAAACGCATCGTGTCCGTGCGCGTCGTGGTGCCCGCGGCCCTTTCGGGCATCGTCGCCGCCTGCGTCCTCGGCATCTCCCGGGCGATCGGCGAGACGATGATCGTCGCGATCGCGTCCGGCAACCGGGCCACGCTCAGCTTCAACCCGCTGGACGCGATGCAGACCATGACCGGGTTCATCGCCCAGGCAGGCTCTGGAGACATTCCGGTCCAGTCCTTCGAGTACAAGACCATCTTCGCCGTCGGAGCCCTGCTGTTCGTCATCACCTTCGTGATGAACATGATCAGCATCCGCCTGGTGCGCAAGTACCGGGAGGTGTACGAATGACCGGCATCCGTGTCACCGAACCACCCGTGCACGCGGCACCCCGGAAGCTGGCGGGACCGCGCTTCAGGCCGGGCGAAACCGCCTTCCGCACCCTGCTGTTGTGCTGCCTGGGCGTGGGGATCATCTTTCTCGGCGTGCTGCTCACCTACGTCCTGGTCGAGGCATGGCCACGCCTGGAGCCGCGGCTGTGGAACAACTTCCCCTCCATCCGCCGCCCCGAGCGCGCGGGCGCCCAGTCCGCGATCTTCGGCACCATCTGGGTGGTCGCCTTCACCGCGCTCTTCTGTCTGCCGACCGGCGTCATGGCCGCCATCTACCTGGAGGAGTACGCAGATCCGAACCGCTGGTACAACCGCCTCATCGAGCTGAACATCCAGAACCTGGCCGCCGTGCCCTCGATCATCTACGGCATCCTGGGCCTCGGCCTGCTCGCCCGCCAACTGGCCCTCGGCACCACGGTCCTTACGGCCGCACTCACGCTGTCCCTGCTCGTCCTGCCGGTCGTCATCATCGCGTCCCGGGAGGCGATCCGGGCCGTGCCCCAGTCGATCCGGCAGGCTTCCTTGGCCCTGGGCGCGACCCAGTGGCAGACCGTCCGCCGCCAGGTGCTTCCCGCGGCCGTGCCCGGCATCGCGACGGGGGCGATCCTCGCCCTCTCCCGCGCCATCGGGGAGGCCGCACCGCTGCTGCTGCTCGGCGCGGTGACGTACGTGGCCTTCAACCCGGAGGGCCTGCAGAGCGCCTACACCGTCCTGCCCATCCAGATCTACGGCTGGATCAGCCAGTCCCGCGAGGAGTTCCACCACCTGGCAGCCGCCGCGATCGTCATCCTGCTCGCCATCCTCCTCCTCATGAACGCGGCCGCGATCTGGCTGCGCAACCGCTTCAGCAAGCGCTGGTGACCTGATGAACCATGAGCCTGTCCCCACCGATGCCCCCGCTTCTGCCTCCACCTCTGCCTCCGCCCCGCATCGGCAAGAACCGGTGCCCGACCTCGCCAAGCACCATGCGCCCGAGGGCCGCTCCCTGGCCCTCGCCATCGGCGACCGCCGCCGAGGAAGGCCGACGCCCTCCCTCGACGATCCGGTCTTCCACATCTCCGACCTGGACATCTGGTACGCCGACCACCAGGCAGTGCGCGACGTGACGCTGACCATCGGCCGCCGCCAGATCACCGCGATGATCGGCCCGTCCGGCTGCGGCAAGTCCACCGTCATCCGCTGCCTGAACCGGATGAACGACCTCATCCCCGGGGCCCGCGTGACCGGAAAGGTCGTCTACTACGGGGAGAACCTGTACGACGCCGAAGTCGACCCCATCGAGGTCCGCCGCCGTATCGGCATGGTCTTCCAGAAGCCCAACCCGTTCCCCAAGTCGATCTACGACAACATCGCGTACGGCCCGCGTGTGAACGGCATGAAGGGCAACCTCGACGACCTCGTGGAGGAGGCGCTGACCGGCGCCGCGCTCTGGGAAGAGGTCAAGGACAAGCTCAAGGCCAGCGCCCTCGCGCTGTCCGGCGGGCAGCAGCAGAGGCTGTGCATCGCGCGGGCGATCGCGGTGCGGCCCGAGGTGATCCTGATGGACGAACCCTGCTCGGCACTGGACCCGATCGCCACCGCGCGCATCGAGGACCTGATGGCGGAGCTCGCCTCCGAGTTCACCATCGTCATCGTCACGCACAACATGCAGCAGGCGGGGCGGATCTCCGACTACACCGCCTTCTTCACCGCGGACGTGGACGACAAGGGCGTACGCCACGGGCGCCTTGTCGAGTACGACACCACCGAGAAGATCTTCGAGAACCCGGCCGACCCGCGCACCGAGGACTACATCACCGGCCGCTTCGGATAATTTCGGATAAGGGGGTGGCCCGATGCCGCAGCCCGGAGCGCGACGGCAACCGAGCCGTCTGTCCACCGCACCCGCGCTGCTGCTCGCCGAGGCCGACGAGGTGGCCGCCGCGGAGGTGGCCGCCGCGCTCACCGCCGAAGGCATCAAGGTCACCGAATGCCGCGACGGCGCCGAGGTCCTGCTCCGCGCCGGCCTCGAACGGCCGTCCATGGTGCTGCTCGGCGCCCCGCTGTCCCTCGTCGACGCGGCCACGGTCACCGAACTCCTCAGCCGCCTCTGCCCGTCGACCGTCGTGGTCGGGGTCGGCCCGCAGGTCGCCGACGAGGCGGTGGCCGCGCTGAAAGCCGGAGCGGTCGCCGTCGTCGCGCGCCCCTACCGCCTCGCCGAGATCCTTCCGCTGCTGTGGCGATCGCCCGCGTCGGGCGTGGGGCTCGCCGAGCAACTCACCGTGGGCGACATCGATCTCGACCCGGGCGGCATGCACGTCCACGTACGCGGACGCCAACTGCATCTGCCGCTCAGGGAGTTCCAGGTGCTCTCCTACCTGATGCAGCACGCCAATCAGGTCGTGGGCCGCCGGCAGATCCTGCGCGAACTGTGGGGCGACGAACTCACCGACACCAACACGCTCACCGTCCACATCAAGCGACTGCGCGAGAAGCTCGGCTCGGTGCCCGGCAGTTGCTGCACGATCGACACGGTACGGGGGCTCGGGTACCGCCTGGAGTGCCCGAGCAGGAGCGGTACGGCCCGGCGGGTCTGACTTGGCGTTTCATTTCGGCGTTCCAGGCGGCGTGCGTTCCCCCTGGTCGAAGCCTGTTCTTGTGTTCCCGCGTTCCAACCTGGCCGGTTGCTGTGGTGGTTGGGACGGATCACTCCGCAAGCTCGGAGTGTCCAGGCCCGCCCACCGGTTCGTTCGGGGCCGGTCCGGAACGTGCAAGCTGAAAGCCAAGCAAGGAGATGTCTATGAAGTCGTGGCGTACTCGTATCGGTGTCGGTCTCGCCGTCGGTGCGGCGGCGGTCACCATCCCGCTGACCAGCACCACCGCCTTCGCCGCCGATCCCCCCGGTGCGGGCTGGGTTCCTGTCGGTGCCGAGGCCTACCCCTCGAAGGCGGCGTGCGAAGCGTCAGAGCTTCCGATGGCTCACGACGCCGGGTACAACGAGGTGTGGTGCGACGACAGCAAGACCATCATGCCCATCTACTACCGCTGACGTCGCGGAGAGAAGGTCCGCTGCCCCTGGCATGTCGCGCCAGGGGCAGCATCCTGCCTCCAGGACGGGCGGCCCGTGCCCCAGCTGTTGATCACGGCCGCCGTGAAGCACTCACCACGTGCAGTCGGCTTGAAGATCGTGGATGCTGTCGGCGAGTTCGGCAGGCTGGACCGGCCAATTCGTCGCGTACCAGTGGGCGATGCGCCAGGCGAGGCGTCGCGGCCAGAGCGGAGTGGAGGGGAGTTGATCGACCGGCACCCACGTGGGAGTACCGCCGTAGTTGTCGAGTTCCTCCTGGGCGCCGAGCTCGCCTGTGGCATCCAGGAGAAGATAGTGCTCGCGGCGACCGTCCTTCCAGACACGAGCCACCTCCCCGACCACATGCCCCGTCAGCCCGCTCTCCTCCCGCAGTTCGCGAACGGCCGCAGCGTGCAAGGTCTCGCCGTCCTCGACTCCGCCGCCTGGAATCTCGTAGAACGGCTGTCCGTGTTCCTCGAAGCCGATGAGCAGCATCTGTCCATCACGAATCACGATCGCACCGGCCCGAACCCTCACCGGCTCGAATGCCGTCGGATCGTCCCAGGCAGCTGTTCGCTGTGCCGGAACGCCTGTGACCCAGTCCCGCAGCACGGTTTCGGCGGTGCCGACGGGGCGGATGCGCGCGTGCAGTGCCTCGGCCAGCGAGAGCGCGCGCCAACCGCTGTCCGGCCTCTCGCCATGCCGAGGCAGGCAATAAGTCCCATCCTCATCGGGGTGCTCGGCCACGACCAGGCCGGTAGCGCCAAACTCCACGTTCGCCAAGAGGGGTTCGTCGTTCATCCGGGCAGACTAGACGCCCGTCTTGGCGAGTGCTGAGCCGTCCGCCGTGGGCCAGGGGCCGACGGATGCCCAGTAGCCACGAAGCTCGGATGACCCACAATGGCGAAATGACCCGTCCGAGAATCCGTGTCGCCGCATACGTGATCCGGCATCGCGCTGTCCCCGAGGTTCTGGTCTTCGACCACGTCGGTATGCCGGAGGCCGGCACCCAAGTCCCTGCGGGAGGAGTCAGGCCGGGCGAAACGATGGAGGACGCGGTCCTTCGAGAGGTCGCAGAGGAGACCGGTCTGCTGACGGCCACCGTGGTCCGGCAACTCACTGTGGAGGACAAACCGCAGCCGGAAACGGGGCAGCCGCGACGCACCACTTTCTTGTACCTCCGGGTACCGGCGGACACCCCCGATGCGTGGGAGCACCACGTCCACGGAGACGGAGGGGATGCCGGTCTCACCTTCGCCTGCCGATTTCTCCCGCTTCCCTTGCGGCACACACTGGCTGACGAGCAAGACGCGTGGATGAGCCGGATCGACCCGCGCTGGACCACCGAGGCCACAGAAAGCTGATCTTGATCAGCGCGTGCTGCCGCCGGGCAGCAGCCAACTGCAAGGAGGACAGGCGCTCATGCGCACCCTGTACGTCGTCAAGCGGTCTCCATCGCCCGGGCGCTACGGACCCAGATCCTGGACGGTGCCGAGGTGGAACTGTTCTCCTCGGATCTGCGGCGTACCGTGCGCACGGCCGAGGAAGTGGCCGCACGGTTCGGAGTGCAGCCGATCCTGAATCGCAGACTGCGGGAGAAGTCCTAGGGAGAGGCGGGTGGAAAGCCGCAGGAGTGGCCCGACCGGCGCTGTGTCCCGCCGCCGGCTGTCGGCGAACGGATGGAGCACGACGAGGGCGTGGAGTGTGCTGAGACCAAGTCGGCCTGGGTGCGGCGCATTTACGCCGCCATTGACGAGATCCTCCGGGGCTCGTGCGAGCACCAGATCGTCGTGACGCACGGTGGCTCGTTGACGTTCGTCGTGGCGTCCTGGATCAAGATGCCGATGGCTTCGGCCGGCTATGCCAGCTTCCGAGCTCCTTCAGGCAGCATCACCACGCGGCCGGGCATCCGCAGGTTCTTCGGCATCAGTCCTCAGCACCGGCTTGCTGCGTGCCGAGCGCCTGTCCGAGCCGCAGATTCCATCGCCCGGAGCGTCCGCTGATGTGGGTAGCCGTCAGCGGTGGGACGTCGAGCCGCCAGAAGGCCGCGGAGGGTGCTTTGAGGACCGTGACCACGACGGCCCTGACGATCTCCGGCTCCACCACGGCGAGGGTTCTGCCCACGACCTCAGAAGCCGCGTCCAGCCATATGGTGACGCGCTCACAAAGGGCCAGTACCGATTCGCCGCCGGGAGGTGCAACGGCCGGGGCAGACAGCCAGCGGCTCACCGCCTCCGGCTCCCAGGTGCTGACCTCTTCGAGTGTTCTGCCCCGCCAGTGCCCCATGTCCAGGGCGCCCAACTCGGCTTGGTCCAGGGCCGCGAGACCGAGGGACGACGCCGTTTCCCGGCAGCGCACAGTGGGTGAGACCACCACCCGGTCAGCAGCGGGAAGCGTGCCGGCGGCAGCTTCGGCGCGTGCGACGCCTCTCGTGTCGAGCGGGCTGCCGTCATCGAACCGGGCCTCCCGCAGGGATCGGCTCGTCGCCGGCGAGATCAAGGTGACGCGACTGGTCACGCCTTTGCTCCTGTTCTTCGTGCAGGGGGAGTGCGCACGAGGTGCCAGGTTCCCATTTTCGCCCCTCACCGATCGACGCAGCAGCACAGGACCGGGACGCGTTGCACGAGGTTGTTCCCGAAACCTCCTCGGTTCCAGGGTTGTTCGAGGGGCTGGGTACGGCCGTCGGCGTCGGTTGCCCGGACGGTCAGGGTGTGGCTGCCGGCAGTTGCGGTCCAGGTGGTGTGCCAGGCCTGCCATCCCCAGCGGTGCGGCCCGCGGGGAGCGACCTCGGCGTCGATCCAGGTGTGGCCGTCGTCGGCGCTGACCTCGACCCGTGTCACCGGCCCGTACCCGGACCAGGCGCGCCCCTCAAGGTCCACGGGTCCCGGGCGCACGACCCGCACGCGTGACATGAAGTCCGGGAAGCCGGGCGGGATCAGCAGGGCGCGCGGGGCGATCAGGGTGACGGGCTCGCCGGGGTCGTCGGGGGACTGCCGGAACCGGTACGCCACGGCCTGCTGGAAGCCGGTGAACGGGGTGCCGGTCAGTTCGACGGAGCGCAGCCATTTGACGTGCGCCATGCCGTACCAGCCGGGGACCACGAGCCGCAGCGGGCAGCCGTGCTGGGGCGGCAGGGGGCCGCCGTTCATCGCGTACGCGAGCAGCACGTCCGCGTCCACGGGCAGTGGCAGGCTGCGCCGGTAGTCCTGCTCGACGCCGCGCTCGACTCCGTGGTCCGCGCCCGTGAACACGGCCTCGACCGCGCCGTCCTCGACCCCCGCCTCCGCGAGCACCGTCCGCAGAGGTACGCCCGTCCAGTCGGCGGTACCCACCGCCTCCACCAGCCAGGGCTGGCTGACCGGGCGCGGGCTCAGGCGCGCGCGACCGTTGCCCGCGCACTCCATCGTGACCCGGTGAGTGACGGCCGGCAGCGCCCGCAATGCGTCGAGCCCCAGTTCCAGGGGGGTACGGACCTGCCCGCCGACGGAGAGCCGCCACGCGCCCGCGTCGACCGCGGGGATGTCGTAGTGGACCAGTACATAGTGGAGGCCGAGCGGTGTGACGTCGTAGCGCAGGGCCTCGAGCGGCAGCCCATGATTGCGTGCCGCGAGCGCCAGTTCTTCCTCGCCGATGCCCTCACCGGGAGCGGCGACGCGTCCCGGTGTGCTCACCTCACCGAGGGATGTCCGCTTCATGCCTCCATGGTGAGCCCGTACGGGTCGGTCCCGCACGGGCGACCGGCTCTTTCCGGCCTTCAGACTCCGGAAGTTGTTGGTGGGGAGGTTGAGACGAACGGGATTGCTGCGCGTACGTGACGGCACACGGAAACCCAGCCGGCGGTGGCGTACACCGCAGGGGACAGGAGCCGCACGTGTCGCGCAAGAAGACCCTCAGCCGTAAGAAGAAGGTCGCCCTCATGGTGGGCGCCGCCGCGCTGGTGGCGGGAACCGCGGTGGTGATGACCGGTACGAGCCAGGCCTCGGTGGCATGTGACGGGCTGGCCACCGCGCTCAGCAACAACGAGGAGTTCATCGCAGGTCAGCGAGCGAAACCCGATGCGCAGTCCGCGGCGCGGATCGCCAACCGGGAAGCGGTGATCGAGGAGATCAAGCGGAAGCAGACGGCGTCGGGCTGCGACGCGGATGCCGGGGAGGGCGCTGGAGCCGGTGAAGGAGCAGGTGCGGATGAGGGCCAGGGCGCCGGTGGGGATGCTGCTCAGCCGCCCGCGGAGGAGCCGGGCGGCGATGCCACGGCCACGGCCCCGCCCGGGGACGGCGGAGACGCAGGGGCGGAGGGTGAGGTCGTCTGCGCCGGTTCCACCGTCACGCTGTCCGGCGAGGGCGGTGCGCCGGCCGCGTCCAGCAATGAGTTCCCCGTCGGTACGCAGCTGAAGGTGACGAACCTGGACAACTCCAAGTCCACCACGGTGGAGGTCACTTCGACGTCGGGCAGCTGTGCGCTGCTCAACAACGCGGCGTTCGAGGAAGTGCGTGAGGCCGGGAAGTTCCTGATCCGCAAGGCGCGGATCGAGCGCGTTGGATAGGTGAAATTGGAGGGGAGGGAGAGAGGCACCTAGTCCCCCTCTCCCTCCCCTCCCCGAAGCCCGCTTCCGCTCAGGGCACTGGGTGGGACAGTTCGATGTCGAGCGCTTCGGTGCCGGGGCCCGTGACGCGCAACGGGGTGGCGAGGGGCGGGTAGCCGCTGGCGATGACGGAGTACTCACCGGAGTCCAGGTCCGTGAAGGCGTACACGCCGTCCGCGTCGGTGGTGGCCGTCGCGGCGACGTTGCCGGCCGCATCGACGAGCGTGACGCGGGCGTCAGACAGCAAGCGCTGGTCGGCTCCGGAGCGCACCGCGCCCCGGAGCAGGGTGCCTGCGACGAGGGCGATCTCCACCCGGCCGGGTCCGCCGTCGCCGACCGTGACGGGCGCGGCGGCAGGCCGGTGCCCCTCCGCGTTCACGGCGACGGTGAACTCACCGGCGGGCAGATCCCCGAAGGTGAACTCTCCGTCCCGGCCGGTCTGTCCGGTGGCGAGCACCTCGCCGCGCACATCGGTCACGATCACCGTGGCGGCGGCGACCGGCAGTCCGTCGGTGTCGCTGATGCCCCCGCTCAGACCTCGGGTGCCTGCGAGCAGGATGTCGTACGCGAGCGGCTCGTCGCCGACGGTGACGGTGGCCGCCTGCGGCTGATGCCCCTCGGCGGCGGCGATCAGTACGTAGGTGCCGGCGTCGGGAGCGGTGAGCTCGTAGCCGCCGTCGGAACCGGCCACGGCACGGCTCAGTTGACGCCCCGTCAGGGAGATCAGGGTGACCGTGGAGGAGCGGGTGGCGCCGGTGGAGCTGTGGATGTGTCCGTGGAGGACGGGGCCGGTCCGTACGGGCGCTTCCTGGGCCTGGGCCGGGTGCGTCTCGTGGGTCTCTGCCGCGGCAGAGGCCGGGGGCGTTGCCTGGGCGGAGGCCGGAGTCGGCCGGGCCGGTTGCGGGCGGCGGAAGCCGATCAGGGTGGCCGTGGCGATCAGGGCCACCAGCATGCCGATCGCGCCGATGGTCATGCAGACGTGGACGGCGTCGGTGAAGCTCGCGCCGATCGCGCCGAGCGCGGGTCCAGTCGCCTCGGGGGAGAGTCCCAGATGGCCCGCCGCGCCCACGCCGCCCTGTGCGAGGGCCTCGCTCACCTGCTGCTGTTCGGCGACGGGCAGTCCGGAGTCCGCGAGGTGCCCGGGCAGGGCGGAGGTGAGCCGGCTGGTGAGGACGGCTCCGAGAACGGCGGGACCAAGGGCGCCGCCGAGCTGGCGCAGGGTGTTGTTGCCCGCGCCCGCCATGCCCGCCAGGTGGTGCGGGACGCTGCCGACGGCGACCGCGCTGATCGGCGTCATCACGAAGCCCATGCCGAGGCCGAACAGGGCGAGCGGTCCTGCCATCGCGCCGAACCCGGAGTCGGTCTCCAGGCCGGTCAGCCACAGCATGGCGCCGCCGGTGCCGAGCAGGCCGACGCACAGGAGCACACCGGGGGCGATCTTGCCCATGAGACGGCCGACGATCGGGCCCGCGATGATGGAGACGCCGTTGAAGACCAGCATCCGCCAGGCGATGTCGAGGACGGAGAGCTGCTGGACGCTGCCGAAGAAGAGGCTGAGGGTGAAGACGGAGCCGATCATCCCGAACATGACGATCGCGTTGACGACGCCTGCGCCGGTGAAGGGGCGCACCGCGAACAGTTTCAGGGAGAGCATCGGCGAGGGGGAGCGCAGTTCGGCGATGACGAAGGCGATCAGGCCGAGCGCGGCGGCGGCGAACGCGACGACGACGTTGGTCTGGCCCCAGCCGTCGGCTCCGCCGCCCTCGATCACACCGTAGATCAGGCCGACGATGAAGATGATCGCGGCGATCTGGCCGGGGACGTCGATGGCGCGGCCGTGCGCGGAGCGGGAGTCCTCCAGCATCCGCACGGCCACCAGGCCGGTGACGGCGGTGATGACGGCGGCCGGCAGGAAGATCCAGCGCCAGGTGGTGTGCTCCAGGATGACGCCGCTGATCAGCGGGCCCAGAGCCATGCCGATGCTCAGGGACGCGGCCCAGGCGGCGATGGCCTTGGCGCGGGCCCGGAAGTCCGGGTAGGCGTGGCTGATCAGGGCGAGCGTGGAGGAGGCGAGGGCCGCGGCACCCGCGCCGGCGATGGCCTGGCCGGCCCAGACCTGCTCGACGCTGTGCGCGGTCAGGGAGGTCACGGAACCGGCGGCGAACAGGAGCATGCCCGCGAGGTAGGCCTTCTTGCGGCCGTAGAGGTCGCCGATCAGGCCGAAGGTGAGGATCAGCGCGGCCATCGGCAGGATGAACGCGTCGGAGACCCATTGCAGGTCGGACGTGGAGGCGCCGAGCCCCTGCTGGATACGCGACAGGGACACCGAGACGCTGCCGATGGGCACGTAGGCGGCGAACATCCCGAGACACGCAAGCACGGTGGTCAGTGCCGGGCGCGCGACGGCGCGGTGGTGGGGGGTGGATATCGCGGACATGGTGAGACGGCCCTCCTGATCGAACGCGCCGATCAAGTTATCAGTTGCCTGTCAAAGTCCCAAATGGCTGAGATCGGAGGATGTAGGGGGGCGGGTTCCCCGGCCGCGAAAGGCTGTCAGCCGACCTGGGGCGGGTCGGGCCACATGCGGGCCACGGGGGAGTCGGGGCCGTCGAGGGCGACGGCGATGCGGCGCATGCCGAGCGTCAGGCGGGCCAGCTCCTCCGGCCCGCCGACCACGTCGGAGAGCTGTTCCACGACCGCCTCGACGAGCCGTCGCCCCTTGACCATGCCGAGCAGTCCGGCCTCGGTCGGCTCGACAAGCACCACCCGTTTGTGCACGGCGTGCGGATGCCGCTCGATCCACCCGATCCGCTCCAGATGCCCCAGCGCCGTCGTCACGCTCTGCGGCGTGATGTTCTGCATCCGGGCCAGGTCCGCGCCGGACAGCGGCCCGTACTGGTCGAGCGTCATCACGAGCCCGAGCTGCGTCATCGTGACGTCCAGGGAGCGCAGCCGCTCGTTCAGGGCGCGATGCACGGAGTTGTTCGCCCGCCACATCGAGTGGCTGAACGTCTGGTTCCACGGCGTGTCGGAGGCGGTCCCCTCCGGGCGACGGCTCGGCATCTTCAACTCCCTGCGGGCAAACGGCCCTCATCTTAGCGGCAGCCGCTGCGGGAAGACGCTCGTCAGAGGCTCTTGCCGGGATTGAGGATCCCCTGCGGGTCGAAGGCCTCCTTCAGCCGCCGCTGCAACGCGTGGGCCGCAGGTCCTAGTTCGTCAGCCACCCACTGTCGTTTCAGGACACCCACCCCGTGCTCGCCGGTGAGCGTGCCGCCGAGGCGCAGGGCCAGCGCGAAGATCTCTCCGGCCGCTTCCCAGGCGGCGTCAGGGAGCCCTGGCAGCGCAGGGTCCACGACGATGATCGGATGCAGGTTGCCGTCCGCCGCGTGCGCGATGGTGAAGACGGGCACGTCGTGGCGTACGGAGATGGCGCGGATCTCGGTGACGGCCTCCGCAAGGCGGGAGCGGGGCACCGCGATGTCCTCGATCAGTGGACGGCCGAGGCGTTCCAGCGCGGGCAGGGCGAGCCGACGGGCGGCGAGCAGCGCCTCGGCCTCGACCGGGTCCGTCGTCGTTTCGACCGTCGTGGCCAGCGGGGAGAGGAGCCGGGCGACCGCTTCCGCCTCGGCCGCCGCGCCCGCTCCGTCGCACTGCACGAGCAGCAGGGCCGCGCCGCGCGCCCGCAGTGCGGGGTCGATGGCGTGCAGTACCGGCCCGTCGACGAGCTCCGCGAGGGCGGGTTCGACTCCGGCCCGCCCGATCGCGTACGAGGCCTCGGCAGCGGCTTCGAAGGAGGAGAAGTACGCGGCGAGCGTGGCCGTCGCCACCGGCACGGGCCGCAGCCGCAGTGTCGCCGACGTGATCACGGCGAGGGTGCCCTCGGAGCCGGTGAGCAGGGCCGTGAGGTCGTATCCGGTGACGCCCTTGACCGTACGGCGGCCGGTGCGCACGACCGTGCCGTCCGCGAGCACCACCTCGAGGCCGAGCACGCTGTCCCGCGTCACGCCGTACTTCGCGCAGCGCAGTCCCCCGGCGTTGGTCGCGATGTTCCCGCCGATCGTGGACAGGGCCGCGCTCGCCGGATCGGGCGCGTAGCGCAGCCCGTGCGCGGCGGCCGCCGTGTCCAACTCCGCTGTGATCACGCCGGGTTCGACGACCGCGAGCTGGTCGTCCGGCGACAGTTCGAGGATGCGGTTCATCCCGGCCAGGTCCAGGACGAGTGCGCCCTCGCCCGCCGTCGCCCCTCCCGAGAGGCCGGTGCCCGCGCCCCGCGGGACGACCGGCACACGCAGGGCGTGCGCGTGCCGCAGGGTGACGGTCACGTCCTCGGTCCGCCGGGCGTGCACGACTGCCAGGGGGATGCCGTCGGGCCGTGTGCCGGAGCGGTCGGTGGCGTACGCGGCGAGCGTGGACGGGTCGGTGGTGAGCCGGTCGGGGGCCAGATCGCGGGCGAGGAGGCCGAGGAGGTGGGCGGATGTGGTGGTCGCGGGTGCTGCCGGTGCTGTCACAGGTCCTGTGCCTTCGTGTCGTTCAACGTCTTCGTTCCGATCGCGAGCAGGGAGATGTCCTCCTGGGGTGCGTGCACGGGCGCGCACTGGATGTCGCGGAAATGCCGTTCCAGCGGGTTGCCCCGGGCCAGGCCCGGATTGCCGAGCAGGCGTACGGCCAGCTCCACGGCCCGTACGCCGTGCCGGTCGGCCAGCACGCGCGCACCGAGGGCCTGCTCCGGGGTGTAGGAGGAGTCGCCCGCGTCGACCCGGGCGGCACCGTCGAACACCAGCTGTTCGGCCGTGGCGAGCAGCACCTCGATCTCCCCGGCCGTCCGCCGGAAGCGTTCCGTACGGGCCACCGGATGGCCGAGGTTGGCGGGCACGCGAGTGTGCGCGAAGGTGTGGAAGAAGGTCTGCGCGGCCCGTGCGACACCCAGGTAGAGCGCGGCCAGCGGCAGATGGAGGGCCGCGCCCGCCCGGTTGTCCTGCTCGGAGGCGGGACCGTGCGGGCCCAGGCCGACGACATGCTCGTACGGGATCTCCACCTCGCGGAACTCCACATCGTGGCTGCCGCTCGCGCGCAGCCCCAGCTGGTCCCACCGGTCGGTGATCTCGATGCCGGGGGAGCCGCCCGGGACCAGGAACGTGCCCACGCGAGGCTCCGGCTCCTCAGTGGTGGCCCATACGAGGAACCAGTCGAGCCCGTCGGCGCCGGTCACGAACCGCTTGCGGCCACTGACCGACCAGCCGTCGGCGGTGCGCCGGGCACGCGTCGCGGGCAGACCGCCCCGCGCGGGCGAGCCGAGATCAGGCTCCACGCGCGCGTGGTTGATGAGAACCGGCCGTTCCCCGGATTCCTTGAGCACCCGCGCGTACACGTCGTCGGGCCACTGCGGCCGCACGGCCTGCCGGGCGTGCGTGTTGAGTGTCATCGCCGTGATCAGGGCGACGGACGGGTCTCCCCGCCCGAGCGTGTGCAGGATGCGGGCGGTCTCGGCGACGCCGGCGCCCCGGCCGCCGTACCGCTCGCCGACGGTGGCGGTGAGCAGTCCGGCCTCATGGACGGCGTGGAGCGAATCGGCGGGGAAGGACGCCGACTGGTCGTAGCCGGGGGCGAGTTCGGCGAGGCGCGCCGTCACATGCACGTTCACAGTGCCTTCTTGAGGTCGGAGTTCAGCTTGCGGGACCAGAAGGACTTGACGTCCAAGTGCGACTTCAACGCGCCGAGTCGGGTGAAGGCATCGGCCACCTTCTGCTGCGAGGCGATCGAGTCGTCGCCGACCGGCCCGGACCGCGTCGGCTGCTGCGTCTGCGCGTCGCGGAATTCCTTCTCCGCCTGGGCGACGGGCTGGTGGGTGGTCTTGGCGATCACCTTGGCGAACTCGTCCTGGTGCCCCTTGCGGACGTAGGCGTACGCGCGGCTGATCCGGGCGATCAGATCGGCCGTGGCGGCCCGCTGGGCGGGACTTTCGAGCACGCTTTCACGCGCCGACCAGAGGAAGTTGCCCGACAGGATGTCCTTGCCCGAGCCGACCGTGACGGCGCCCTGCTGGCGGGCGGTGATGATCGATGTGCCGTACGAGGCGAAGGCGTCGATGCCGCCGCCGTTCAGGGCCGCAAGGCCGTCGTTGGGCAGCAGCGGCTTGGCGTCGATGTCGGACCACTTCAGGCCCGCCTGCTTCAGCAGCTCGTACAGGAAGTAGTGGGCGGTGGTGTTCTGGACGTACCCGACCTTCTTGCCCTTCAGGTCCGCGATGTCGCTCACCTTGGAGCCCTTGGGGACGACGACCTCCTGATTGAGTGTCGCGGCGCGCTGTACGGCGACGACCTCGAAGTTGGGCTTGCCGTCGGCGGCCGCGAAGACCGGCGGGATCTCACTGGAGGACGCGACGTCGAGGGCCCCGGCCCGGATGGCCTGGAGCTGCTGGTCACCGCCCTGGAAGAGACTCCAGTTGACCTTGTACGGAGTGTCGTCGAGGTGGGCGAACTTCAGGATCGCCTCTTCGTTCTTCCAGCCGGTGGCGCCGACCCTCAGGGTCACGGAGGACAGGTCGGATGCGGACCCGGCCTTCGCCTCGGTCCCGCAGGCCGCCGCGAACGGCAGCAGGAGGGCGAGGGCGGCGGCGGACGCGCGCAGGGTGTGACGGGACACGGAATCTCCATGAGAGCTGAGAGCGGGTCAGGCGGCCTGGGAGGTCGCGGCGCGGTGCGCGAGCTCCTGGCGGACCAGCGGGAGGATGTAGCGGGAGTAGTCGATCGCGTCGTTGAGCGGGTCGTAGCCGCGGATCGACAGCAGGTCGCAGCCGATGTCGACGTAGTCGAGCAGCGCCTTGGCGACCGTCTCGGGGGAGCCGACGAGCGCGGTGGAGGCGCCTGCGGCATTCGTGGCGACCGCCGGGGCCGTCCACAGGCAGCGATCCTGGACCTCGCCCCGCTCTGCGATGTCGAGAAGGCGCTGCGAGCCGACGTTGGCCGGACGTCCCGTCGTCCGGTAGTGGCGCAACAGCTCGGTACTCGCTGCCTGCTCCTTGAGCACGCCGAGCGTGCGGTGCGCCTTCTCCCAGGCCAGTTCGTCGGTGGGCGCGATGATCGGACGGAACGACACCCAGATCCGCGGGCGGGGACGTCCGGCGGCGTCGGCGACCGCGTTGACGGCGGCGATCTGCTCGGCGGTCTCCTTCAGCGGCTCGCCCCACAGCCCGAAGATGTCGCCCTGCTGCCCGCCCACCCGGTACGCGTCCTGGGATGAGCCGCCCACCGAGATCGGGACGAGCCCGTTGACCGGCCGTACGTCGGAGTGGAAACCCTCGAACGTGTAGTGCTTGCCCTCGTGCGAGACCGGCCCGTCCGCCGTCCACACCTTGCGCAGGATCTGGATGTACTCGTCCGAACGCTCGTACCGCTCGGCCTTGTTGAGGTAGTCGCCCTCCCGGTGCTGCTCCTCGTCACTGCCGCCGGAGATGATGTGCACGGACAGGCGCCCGTTGCTGATCCGGTCAAGGGTCGCGAAGGCGCGAGCCGCATGGGTCGGGAAGATGACGCCGGGGCGGTGTGCGAGGACCGGCCGGATGCGCTCGGTGTGCGTGGCGACGAACTGTGCCAGCTGAAGGGCGTCCGGGGACGCCGAGTGGTAGGCGACCAGGGTGTGGTCGAAGCCGCCGTCGTCCAGGGCGCGGGCATAGCGGCGTACATAGTCGGGGTCGAAGCCGGTGCGTGCGCTCGCGGCGGGACCGGACGCCCCGGAATCGGTGTGGACAGCGCTGATGAACTCGACAGGCATCGTGAACTCCTTGCTTCAAAGGGCCGCTTGAGGGCTTCGAAAGGTCACTTGAGGACGGAGGTGTCGGCGGACTTCGCCACGTCCACGTTCGGGGTGAGGACACCGATGCCGTGCATCAGATCGGCCACGCCCTGCACGGTCCCGTTCACGTCGGAGGTGACCGGCAGAACCTTGCTGTACGCGGCGGAGGCGAGCGTCTTCGCCACCGAGGCGTCGGCGCCGTTCCGCTCGACGATGGCGTCGGCGTACGCGTCCTGGTGTGTGCTCGTCCAGGTCAGGGCCTTGGACAGGCGTCCAAGGAAGTCCCTGAGCGCGGTCTTCTTCGCCGGGTCCGCCAGAGTCTTGTCCGAGGCACCGATGAAGCCGTAGCCGCTGACGCGCCCGTCGGCGCCGTCGACGAGGAGCTTTCCGCCCTGTGCCAGGCCGACGGACTGGTAGACGCCGAAGGTCGCCCAGGCCTTGATCTTCCCGGAGGCGAAAGCGGCCTGCGCGTCGCTCGGCAGGAGGTACTGGACCTTCACGTCGGAGTACTTGAGCCCGTTCTGCCGGAGCACGTTGGCCAGCAGGTACTCGGAGATGCTGCCCTTCGCCGAGGACACCACGACCTTCTGACCCTTGAGATCCTTGACGCTGCTGATGCCCGATCCCTTGGGGACGACGATCCCGACGTGCCGTCCGTCGCTCCTGAGCGCGGCGACGTTCTTGAACTTCACCCCGCCGCTGAGCGCCTGGAGCGCGGGCAGATCGGCGGAGTACGCGGTGTCGGCGGCGCCCGCCTGAACGGCCTGGTAGAGCGGGGCCGCGCCCTCGAACTCCGCCCACTTCACCTTGTAGTCGGCGCCCTTGAGTGCTCCGGATGCGGCCACGATGGTCTGGAGGGTCTTGGCCTGGTCGCCGATGGTCAGGGTGACCTCGTCGTCGCCGCCGGCCGCATCGGCGGAGGAGTCGGCGCCGCAGGCTGTGAGCGCGAGCAGGGCGGAGATGCTCAGCGCGGCGGCGGCGAGTCGGCGTATCACGAGGGGATCCCTTCGGGGGTACGGGTGCGGGCGTCAGCCGGAGTGTCGGTGTGGGTGACACCGAGCCAGCCCAGGAGGCGGGCGCGGAGGGTGACGAACTCGGGGGCGGTGAGATCCCGGGGGCGGGGCAGGGTGACGGTGAGATCGTGGGCGATGCGCCCCTCGTCCATCACGAGCACACGGTCGGCGAGCAGCAGCGCCTCCTCCACGTCATGTGTGACCAGGAGGATCGCGCAGCCGTGCCGCTGCCACAGCTCGGCGACCAGCTGCTGCACCTTGCCCCGCGTCAGCGCGTCAAGGGCGCCGAACGGCTCGTCCAGGAGCAGGAGTTCGGGCTCGCGGACGAGGGCGCGGGCGAGCGAGACGCGTTGGGCCTGACCTCCGGAGAGGGTCTTCGGCCAGACGGCCGCCCGCTCCGCGATGCCGACCTCGTCCAGTGACCGCTCGGCGAGCGCGCGGTCGGGCCGTCCGGGAAGGCCGAGGACGACGTTGCGCCACACCTTCAGCCAGGGGAGCAGCCGCGGCGACTGGAAGGCGGCGCTGCGCCGGGCCGGCACGGTGACCTCGCCGCCGATCTCCTCGTCGAGCCCGGCGAGGATGCGCAGCAGCGTCGACTTGCCGCAGCCGCTGTGCCCGAGGAGGGCCACGAACTCGCCATCGCGGATGTCGAGGTCGAGTTCGTGCAGGACGGTGTGGCCGTCGAAGGCCCGTGAAAGCCCGCGGATCTCCACGCTGTTGAGTACGGAGGTGGTCATCGTCAGGCCTCACCGTCGAAGTTGGCCCGCCAGGTCAGCAGGCGGCGCGAGAGGATGCGTACGGCGAAGTCACAGGCGAGACCGAGCAGCGCGTACACGGCGAGGCAGAGCACGATGATGTCCGTGCGGAAGTACTGCTGGGCGTTGCTCATCAGATAGCCGAGACCGGCGTCGGCATTGACCTGCTCGGCGAAGACGAGCGCCAGCCAGGCGGTGGAGAGTGCGTACCGCAGACCCACCAGTGCTCCAGGCAGCGCGCTCGGCAGGATGACGTAGCGGATCAGGCCCAGCCTGCCGAGCCCCATCATCCGTGCGGCCTCGACGAGTTGGGAGTCGGTCGAGCGGATGCCGCCGTAGATGTTGAAGTACAGCGGATAGGTCACGCCGAGCGCGACAAGGGCGATCTTCGGGGTCTCCTCGATGCCGAACCAGACGATGAACAGGGGGATGAGACCCACCCAGGGGATCGCCCGGAACATGCCCATCGAGGAGTCGATGACGTCCTCGCCGAGCCGGAAGAGGCCGGCAAGGAGGGACAGGCTCAGCGCGATCACCGCACCGATCAGGAAGCCGGTGGCGGCCCTGCGTCCCGACGCTGCGATGGCGCCGGGGAGTTCGCCGTTCTTCGTCAGTTCGACGGCCTGGTCAAGGACATCCATGGGTGAGGCGAGCACGGACTCGGGGAGTACGCCGGTGGCCGATGTCAGAAACCAGAGGAGTACAAGACCCACGGGCCCTGCGGTACGGCGTACCGGGCGGGGGACGGTGAGCCGGCGGGCCGTGCGCGCGGTGCCGCGGATGGTGACGCGCGGTGCGGGCTCGTCCTTCGGGAGCGTGGAGAGCTTGGAGAGTGCGCTGTCGGTCTTGGGTGTGGGGTCGTCTTCGTCCGGCGGCGCTGTGGCCGTCGGACCGAGCGGTTTCGTCGTCATGATGGGGGAATTCCTCTCGCGTCGCCTCAGGACGGCAGGGGGCCGGTCACGGCGGGGCGTGCGGGATCGGCGGACCAGGCGGACCAGGAACCGGGGAAGAGTGTCGCGTCGAAACCGGCCAGGGCCAGGGCGGCGATCTGATGGGCGGCGGTGACGCCGGAGCCGCAGTAGACGCCGACGCGGTCGGCCTCGGCGGCACCCCTGCTCTCGAACCTCTTGCGCAGCACCTCGGCGGGCAGGAAGGTCCCGTCGGCCGCGAGGTTCTCCCCGGTCGGCGCGGAGACCGCGCCCGGGATGTGGCCCGCACGCGGGTCCACCGGCTCCACTTCACCCCGGTACCGCTCGGCTGCGCGGGCATCCAACAGGAGCCCCGTCGCGGCGAGTTCGGCGGCACCGTCCGCATCGGTGACCGGAAGGCCGCCCGGACGCAGAACGATGTCACCCGGCGCCTGATCGGCGGGCGCGCCGGTCTCCAGGGGCTGCCCGGCCGAGCGCCAGGCGCCCAACGCCCCGTCCAGGAGCGTCACGTCGGACACCCCGGCGTAGCGCAGCAGCCACCACGCCCGAGCCGCGGCCGTGTTCCCCGAGTCGTCGTACACCACGACAGGACGCCCGGCCCGCACGCCCCACCTCCGCGCCGCGACCTGCAGATCCGCGAGGTCCGGCAGCGGATGGCGGCCACCGGCCGGGCTCGGCGGCGCTGCCAGTTCGGTGTCCAGATCCACGTACACCGCACCGGGAACGTGCCCGGCCGCATGGTGGACGCGGCCGTGCGGATCGCCGAGCGCCCAGCGCACGTCGAGCAGCACCGGCGGGGCGTCGGAGCGCAGCAGGGTATCGAGCTCGGCGACCGTCGTCGTCACACGGGCGGTCATCCGAGGCCCTCGGCGATCAGGGGCAGTTCGGGGGAGAGCCGCAGCCGCTCCAGGAAGAGGAGGACTGTGGCGGCGGCGGTGCGGTGCTGCGCGTCGTTCAGTACGTCGTGGCGGCCGCCGTTGAAGGTGACGGTCCGCACCCCGGAAAATCCCGCGTACGCGTCGAGCGCCTGGTCTAGGGGGCTGATGGTGTCGTCCGCGCCGTGCAGTGCAAGGACCGGGACGTGGACGAGATCGAGGCGGAGCTCCGGGAGGTCCACGGCTGCGCCGATGGCTCCGCGGTGGAAGTCAGGGTCGTTCGTGAGACGGCCCTGGTGGGTGGTGCAGGCCGTCCGTGCCTCGAGTTCGGCGTCCCAACTCCCGGAGATCCAAGGCGCGGTAGGCAGACCGATGAGGATCAGGGCGTCGATCCCGGGCGTCTGCTCGGCGGCGAGGTGGGCCGCGTACCGAGCGCCGGTGTCCGAGCCGACGAGCACCTTCGGCCCGGGAAGCGACTCGTCGGCGAGGAGTTTGGCGGCCTCTTCGAGGACCGACGGGTCAGCTGACGGGTCACCGAGGGCGCGTACGGCGTAGGCGTCGGAGGCGAGCCGACGGCCGAATCGCTCGTAGACGCCGCCGTGCTCACCTCGCCCGGCCAGCACGATCAGCGTGCCGCGCGCGGCAAGGTCGTCGGGTTCGTTCCAGGAGTAAAGAGAAGCGGGCATGAGGGGGCAACTCCCTTGAGAGGCAGGGGAAAAGAGCAGGGGAAAGAGCAGCGGAACAGGGCAGGGCGACAGGGGCAGATGGCGACGGGGGGCACGGCTCAGAACCCGCTGTCACGTGTCAGCCGGGACTGCACACGACTCGGGCGGGACAGCACGCGACTCGGGTGGGACTGCGCGCGATTCTGGAGGGACGTGACCCGGGAAGGACGCGAGGAGGGAGGCTCAGCGGGCCGGACGCGTCAGTGGCCGTCGGCGGAGCGCTTCAGGAGATCGCGGAGTGCTTCAGGAGGTCAGCGACAGCGCGCGCTGCTCGCCACGCCGAAGTCGATGACTCGGCGCTGCGTCAGGAAGGCAGCGGAAGCGGTCGTGTGAAGCATGGCCTCATCATGACCGGCCGCGGCCGACCGCGTCCAACGACGATTCCGCATCGAAACCGATAAGCAATCGCGATCGGTTCCGGAAACGGGCTACGGTCACCGCATGCCCCAACCTGTCCTCGACATCGTGGCCCTGCGCAGCCTGACCGCGATAGCCGACTGCGGCGGCTTCCACCGCGCGGCCGGCCTCCTCGCCCTCAGCCAGTCCGCGGTCAGTCAGCACGTGCGCAGGCTGGAGAAGACGCTCGGCCGCCCGGTCGTCGAACGTGAGGGGCGTGGCATGCGGTTCACGCCCGAGGGGCGGCTGCTAGTGGAGCAGGCCCGCCGTATCCTCGCCGTCCACGACCAGGCGGTGCGAGCCCTGTTTGAGACGGACGGGGACACGGTCACCATCGGTTCCACCGAGCATGCCGCCGACCAGTTCCTGCCCCGGCTCACCGCCGCCGTCCAGGAGGTGCGCCCCGGCTGCCGGGTGCGCTTCCGTATCGACCGCTCGGCGCGCCTGGTCGAGGCCGTGGAGCGCGGCAGCGTGGACGTGGCGGTGTATGTCACCGAAGCCGCCGCCACCGAGGGCACTCCGGTCGGCGGGCTGCCGCTCACCTGGCACGCGACACCCGGCTGGGTGCCGCCCACCGCGCCCGCTCCAGTTCCCCTCGTCGCCATCGAGGACCCCTGCGCGATCCGGCGCCGGGCCATCGCGACCCTCGCCGCGCACGGCGTCGCGGCCTCGGTGGTCGGCGACGCCGGCTATCTGGCGGGCGTCCTTGACATCGCCCGTACCGGCCAGGGCGTGGCCCTGCTCGCCGCGGTCGGACCCGCCCCCGACGGCCTCACCCCGTACG
Organism: Streptomyces sp. NPDC056486; assembly: GCF_042795295.1. NCBI lineage: Bacteria > Bacillati > Actinomycetota > Actinomycetes > Kitasatosporales > Streptomycetaceae > Streptomyces > Streptomyces sp. NPDC056486. Next base: position 66,490 of record NZ_JBHTSF010000003.1, on the reverse strand, counting down.
ACGGGCTGCCCCCGGTCACCCCGATCCCCATGAGCGCGCTGGCCCGCCCCGGAGCGGACCCGGCCACGGTCACGGCCGCCTTCGACGCCGTACGGGACCTTCTGCGCTGACACGGGGCGGGACTCGCCACACTGTTGGCCTCCCTCAGTCGTCGGCCAGCTCTCCGAGCAGTTTCCATGTCCGGCGTCGGTCCGCCTCGCTGCCGAGGTCCGTCGACGTGAACACCACCTCGGTCGCTCCGGCTTCTCGATACCGGCGTACCTCGGCGGCGACAGCCTCCTCGTCGCCGATGGCGGCCAGGTCGGCGGCCCGGGTGGCGCCGGAGAGCTCGATGACGCGCTGGTAGGAGGGGAACTGCTCATAGAACGCGAGAGCTTCGGTCGCCGTCTGCCGTACCGTCTCGGCGTCGGAGGTGACGACGCCGGGCACGAAGGCCACGATCCGGGGCGCGGGCCGGCCCGCCGCCTCGGCCGCGGCGGTGACGGCCGGGACGATGTGCTCGGCGAGCGCACGCGGACCGGCCAGCAACGGCAGGATGCCGTCCGCGAGTTCACCCGAGACACGCAGTGCCTGCGGACCCATGGCGGCCACCAGGAGCGGCACCTGCGGCTCGGCGCCAGGTACCTGTGCCGGCAGGGGCGTGGTGGCGGTGAGCAGCTCGCCGTGGAAGTCGGAGCTGCCTGTCTCGAGCAGTTGGCGCAAGGCGGTGAGGAATTCACGGAGCAGGCGGATGGGGCGCTCGTGCGGGATGCCGAAGGCCGTTTCGGTCAGCAGCTTCGTGCCGAGCGCGAGGCCCAGGTGGTAGCGGCCGCCGGTCGCGGCCTGGGCCGTCTGGGCCTGGCTGGAGACGAGGAGGGGGTGACGGCCGAAGACCGGGATCGCCGAGGTGCCGACGTGCAGCCCCGGCACCTCGCGGCCGACGATCGCGGCGAGCGTGGGGGAGTCGTACCCGAAGGTCTGGCCGAACCACGCGGAGCGCAGTCCGGCCTCGTGAGCCTCCCGCGCGAGTTGCACCGTACTGTCGACTCGGTCCTGAAGTGAAAGCGCTACTCCGATGGTCATACTCACCGCAACCATCAGTCGCGCGACCGTCATTCCGGCCCGTATATGACAAGTTCATGGCGGCTGTGTAACGGCTGCCGCTGCTGCACCCAGCGTTCTCGTCCAGGGAGCGGGACACCTTTTGATGAAGAGCCGTGGCTGCTGTAGAAATGGGCCCCATGATTCACGAACTGCTGGTGCGACGCCTGGTCATCGACCTGTGCCGGTGCCCCCTTTCGTGTTGTTCGTGCAGCTGATTTCGCTCTCCTGATCGCGCGTTCCTGACGCGCCCCGCCGTCCGGTGATGGTCCCGGCGGCGCCCCTTCCTCCCGCACTTCGGTGCGCTCCCCGAGTTGCCCGGGTCCCGCCCGGCCGCAACTGCTCATCTTCCGGCGCCCATGGAGGCCCCGCCCTCATGTCCACGACCCCCTCCCCACCACAGGCCGCTCCACCACAGGCCGACCTCACCCCTCTGCCCGACGTAGCGCCGGTGCGGCGACGTCCCCGCGGCACGGCGCGCCTGCGTCACGTCGCCCTGCCGTTCGGCTCCCTTCTCCTGTTCCTCCTCCTGTGGCAGCTGCTTGCGGTGAGCGGAACGTGGAGCGAGACGCTGGTCCCGCCCCCGGCCAAGGTGTGGAGCGCGTTCATCGAGGTGTCCACGACGCACGACGGAGTACGTGGCTACAACGGCACCACACTCATCGAGCACCTGGGCATCAGCCTGCGACGCATCGCGCTCGGGGCCGGTCTCGGTATCGCCCTCGGGGTGGTCTTCGGTCTGCTCATGGGCACCGTCGGCTGGGTCCGGTCGCTGTTCGAGCCCTGGATCACCTTCCTGCGGACGCTGCCTCCGCTGGCGTACTTCTCACTGCTCATCATCTGGCTGGGCATCAATGAGGAACCCAAGATCACTCTGCTGGCCGTTGCCGCCTTCCCGCCGGTGGCGGTGTCCACGACGACCGCGGTGACCGCCGTGTCGCAGAGCCTGATCGAGGCGGCTCGTGCCCTGGGCGGTTCTCGGTGGGATGTCGTCAAGGATGTCGTCGTGCCGTCCGCCCTGCCTCAGACGCTGACCGGTATCCGGCTGGCAGTGGGCGTGGCCTACTCCTCCCTCGTCGCCGCCGAGTTGGTCAACGGGCTGCCCGGAATCGGCGGCATGGTCAAGGACGCCGCCAACTACAACAACACCCCCGTGGTGCTCGTCGGCATCATCGCCATCGGCGTCTCCGGACTGCTCATCGACGGTCTGCTGCTTCGGCTGGAGCGCGCTGTCGTGCCCTGGCGCGGGCACGTCTAGGCCCTTGTCTCTGCCTTTTCCCTCCGGAACAGAATTCCTTCCTGCAAGACCTGAACAGAAACGGCCCGCCATGTCTCGCTCCACTCCTGAAGGCACTTCTCGACACCCGTCCCGACGCCTGCTGCTCGCAGGCGCCCTGGCCGCGGTGTCCGCGGTCGCCACCGGCTGCTCATCGGGCAGCGAGGCGTCCGCGTCCGGCGGGTCCAAGCGGCTGCGCATCGGCTACTTCGCCTTTCCCAGCGGCGACCTGCTCGTGAAGAACAAAAAGCTGCTGGAGAAGGCGCTGCCGGACTACAAGATCACCTGGATCAAGTTCGACTCCGGGGCCAACGTCAACCAGGCCTTCCTTGGCAAGTCCCTCGACATCGCCGCGCTGGGTTCCAGCCCGTTCGCCCGCGGGCTCTCCGGGAGTTCACCGATCCCGTACAAGGTTGCCTTCATTCTCGATGTCGCGGGCGAGAACGAGGCACTGGTGGCCCGCAAGGGCGCCGGGATATCCGACGTCGCCGGTCTCAAGGGAAAGACGATCGCCACCCCCTTCGCCTCGACGTCGCACTACAGCTTGCTGGCGGCGCTGGAGACGGCCGGTCTCAAGGCGTCCGACGTCAAGCTGGTCGACCTGCAGCCGCAGGCGATCATCGCCGCCTGGGAGCGCGGGGACATCGACGCGGCCTACGTCTGGCTGCCGACGCTGGACGAGCTGCGCAAGTCCGGCACCCAGCTCACCAGCAGCAAGAAGATCGGCGCGGCGGGCAAGCCGACTCTGGACCTGGCCGTCGTGTCCGACGAGTTGATCGACAGGGACCCGAAGGCGATCGACACCTGGCGGAAGGTGGAGGCCCAGGCCCTGAGCCTGCTCAAGTCCGACCCCGACGGCTCGGTCAAGGCCATCGCCGCCGAGCTCAGCATCAGTGTGGCGGACGCCAAGGCCCAGCTCGCGCAGGGAGTGTTCCTCACTCCGGACAAGGTCGCCTCCGCCGACTGGCTGGGCACCGAAGGCAACCCGGGCAAGCTGCATACCTACGTCACCGACACCGGCCAGTTCCTGGCCGACCAGAAGCAGATCGACGCCGCGCCGTCCGCGGACGCCGTCCGCAAGGCCTTCTATCTGAAGGGACTGCCCGATGTCCTCAAGTGAGACCGTGAGCAAGGGAGTTGAGGCATCGGACACCGAGCGTGCCGGGTCGGTACGTCTCGACCGCATCACCCACCAGTACGGCCGGGGCAGCGAGACCGTCACCGCCGTGGGGCCGGTCGACCTGACCGTCCCCGCGGGTGAGTTCCTGGTGCTCGTCGGTGCGTCCGGCTGCGGCAAGAGCACACTGCTGCGGCTGATCGCCGGGTTCGAGCAGCCCACCCACGGCTCGGTGCGCGTCTCCGGCGCCGCACCGCGGCCGGGTGAGGCAGCCGGTGTGGTGTTCCAGTCGCCGCGGCTGTTTCCGTGGCGGACGGTGCAGGGCAACATCGACCTGGCGCTGCGGTATGCGGGGGTCGACCGTGCCCAATGGCCCGACAGGCGGGCGGAGTTGCTGGAGCGCGTCGGTCTCGAAGGGATGGGGAAGCGACGCATCTGGGAGATATCCGGCGGTCAGCAGCAGCGCGTCGCCATCGCCCGCGCCCTCGCGGCCGAGAACCCACTGCTCCTGCTCGACGAACCGTTCGCCGCCCTGGACGCGCTGACCCGTGAGCGGCTTCAGGAGGACGTACGGGAGGTGACCGCCCAGACCGGACGGACCACGGTGTTCGTCACCCACTCCGCGGACGAGGCGGTGTTCCTCGGCTCCCGCATCGTGGTGCTGAGCAAGAGCCCCGGGACCGTAGCCCTGGATCTGCCGATCAACCTGCCGAGGGGCGCAGTCGACGCCGACGAGCTGCGCGAGTCCGCTGAGTTCACCGACCTACGTACCCAGGTCGCCCACGCGGTCAAGTCTGCGGCGGCGGCCTGACGCGGGGCGGAGGTGGCTGAGAGTCACCTTTCCTGCTGGTTCGTTCTGCAGGAGCGGGAGCGGAGGTGGCCACGCCGGGCTTGGGCCCCAACCCGCTGCGGGTCAGCTGTCGAGCGCGGTGAGTGCGTGCGTGAACTGGTCGTCGGTGACGGGCTCGAGCCAGGTGGTGCCGTCGCCGTTGCCGTCACCGACGACCATGGCGATGTGTGCCATGAGCGCGGTGTCGGTGGCGCCGTGCCAGTGCTCTTCGCCGGCCGGGCACTTCACGGTCTCGCCCGCGCTGACGCGCACCACTTCGCCGTCGCGGGTGCCGACCATGCCGACGCCGTCAGTGACGTAGAGGGTCTGGCCGCTGGCGTGGGAGTGCCAGTTGGTGCGGGCGCCGGGGGTGAAGCGGACCAGAGCGGCGGCGAGACGGGCGGGCTCCGCCGGTGCCTCGATCATGTTGAGGTAGACGTCTCCGGTGAACCGTTCGGCCGGGGCCTTGGCCGTCGGGGTGGAAGTGATGTGTTCCATGGTGCGGTTCCTTGCTGTGTTCGGGGAGGGACGGAGAGGTGGCGGGAGGGGCGAGTTCAGGCGGCGCCGCGTTCGTCGGCGATCTTCTTGAGTTGGTTGATCGCGGTCATCGCGTTGGGCCAGCCCGCGTAGAAGGCGAGGTGGGTGATCGCCTCGGACAGTTCCTCCACGCTGAGCCCGTTGTCCAGGGCGACGCCGAGGTGGTAGCCCAGTTGCTCGCCGCGGTACAGCGCGGCCAGCGCACTCACCGTGACCAGGCTGCGGTCACGCGGGGACAGGCCGGGGCGCTCCCAGACGTCGCCGAACAGGACGTTGTCGGTGACCTCGACGAGCTTGGGAGCGATCGTCTTCAGTTCTTCGGGGGCGGACTGCTTGGGCATGGTGTCTCTCCTTGTTGCATACGGGGTGTTCCGGCGGAATCCGGTCTCTGGCCGGCCGACGGGTGTCAGTGCTGCGACGGGGCCGGGGTGGCGGCGTCGTCCCGCGCACCGGCCGGGGCGGGGGGCTGGCGCAGCAAGCCCGCAGACGCGGCAGTCCCCCCGAACCCCCGGGCGCTGTGAGGGCGCCGGGTGATGGTGTCGGTG
>NZ_JBHTSF010000003.1:47305-61096 GCF_042795295.1 Streptomyces sp. NPDC056486 | reverse complement strand
GTCCCGCGCACGGGCCGGGGCGGTGCGCTGGACGACGATGCGCGTCGGCAGGTGTGTGCCGCTGAGCGCCAGGGCGATGAGCGGCAGCAGGGTGAGGGTGGCGGAGACGGCGCCGACCAAGGCGGGCCCCGTCAGGCCGAGGGAGGAGTCCAGGGCCTGTCCGGCGAGGGCCGATCCGGCAGCGATGCCCGTGTTGTACGCGGAGGTCGTCAGGGCCGAGGTCAGGATGGGGGCGTCGCCCGCGAAGCGGACGGCGAGGGAGGTGACGACCGGGTTGACGGTGAACCCGGTCAGGGCCATGAGGAACACCATGGCGATGGCCGTCACCGGGCCGTTGGACAGCGGGATCAGCAGGAACAGCGCCACAGCGGTGGCAACGGCGGCGGTGCTGGTCGTCGCCATGGGGCGCCGGTCACCGAGGCGGCCGCCGATCGCGGTGCCCCCCAGGGCGCCGATGCCGAAGGCGATCAGGACCAGCGGGACGGCCCCTTCCGCGATGCCCGCGCGGCCGGTCAGCAAGGGGGTGATGTAGGTGTAGGTCGCCATGACACCGCCCATGATCAACACGGCGGCAGTCAGAGCCAGCCACAGCCGGCCCTGTCGCAGAGCGCGGACCTCGGCCCGCACCGACACCGCGGCGCGCTGCTCGACGCGCGGGATGAAGCGTCCGACGAACACGGCGGCCAGGGCGGCGAGGACTGCCAGGGCCCAGAACGGGCCGCGCCAGCCGGTGAACTGGCCGACGTAGGAGCCGATCGGCACGCCGACGACGTTGGCCAGGGTCAGGCCGCCCATCATGACGCCGACGGCCCGGGTGGAGTTTTCGGGCCCCGCAGCGGCGGTGGCGATCACGAACCCGACCGCCCAGAACGCCCCCGTGGCCAGCGCGGTGATGACGCGAGCGACGAGGACGATCGTGAAGGAGGAACTGAGAGCCGCGACGACGTGGCCGAGCGCGAACACGGCCAGGGCCAGGACCAGGGTCCGGCGCTGGGGCATGCGCAGGGTGGCCATCGCCATGGTGGGCCCGCCGACGATCATGCCGACGGCGAAGGCGGTGATCAGCAGGCCCGCGTGCGAGACGCTGACGCCGAGGTCACCGGCCAGCTCCGGCAGCAGGCCGGCGATGACGAACTCGGTGGTTCCCATCAGGAACGTGCCGGCTGCGAGCACCCAGACGACGAAGGGCAGCTTGCCGTGGGCGGTCCTGGCTGCGGAAGACATACGGGTGGTTCTCTCCTTGCGGATCGTGCGGGGGTTCAGACGGCGGCTTCGATGCGGACCTGGGGGCCTTGGCGAGTGATGGCCGGGCGGAAAGCACCACGTCATCCAGGTAACCCGCTCCTGAAGTGCCGAGCGAGTCACCAGCGAGGGGTGTACCGGCAGTACATCCCTCCGGCCGCGTGCGGGACGTACCGTCGAAGACGTGGACAACCAAGCAGAGGCCCGCGAATTCCTCACCTCGCGGCGAGCGAAGATCACCCCTCAGCAGGCGGGTCTGCCCTCCGGCAGCCGTCGGCGCGTCCCCGGCCTGCGCAGGAGCGAGGTCGCCGCCCTCGCCGACATGAGCGTGGAGTACTACGCCAGGCTGGAGCGCGGCAACCTCGCCGGAGTCTCCCCGGCCGTCCTCGAAGCCGTCGCCCGCGCCCTGCAGCTCGACGACGCCGAACGTGCCCATCTGCTCCATCTGGCGCAGGCCGCTGACGGCTCCGACGTGCTCACCCGCCCCCGACGCCGTGCCACCCGGCAGTGGGCGCCGCACCGCAGCCTGCAATGGACCCTGGACGCCATCACCGCAGGACCGGCCTTCGTCCGCAACGGCCGTATGGACCTGCTCGCCGCCAATGAACTCGCCCGCGCCTTGTACGACGACGTCTACGCGACTCCCGGAAACCAGGCGAACCTCGCCCGCTTCAACTTCCTCGACCCCGCCTCCAGGCGCTTCTACCCCGACTGGGACCAGGCCGCCGACGTCGCCGTCGCCATCCTGCGCACCGAGGCCGGCCGCAACCCCCACGACAAGGGATTGCATGACCTCGTCGGGGAGCTGTCCACCCGCAGCGACGAATTCCGCACCCGCTGGGGCGCACACAACGTCCGCCACCACGGCACCGGCACCAAACGCTTCCACCACCACGCCGTCGGCGAACTCACCCTCGCCTACGAAGGGCTGGAAATGGCCGCCGAACCCGGCCTCACCCTCACCATCTACGCCGCCGAGCCCGGATCCGCCTCCGAAGAGGGCCTGCACCTGCTCGCCTCCTGGGCCGCCACACAGACAGCCGAAAACCGCATGACGACTCCAACCGCACCTGACGCCTGACACTCGACGCCTGACATCTGACGGGTGCTGGGCCGGGCAGGAGCGCGAGCGCCGATCGGGCGCCAGGAGGCAGGGAGTCAGGCCACGTCGAGTCGGCAGAACGATCCGACGGAGTACGTGAGTGATCTCGGGAGTGCCGCACTCCAGATTTTGACATTGCAGGTGAAGGGCCCGTCGGGAAGTCGATCGCGACGGGTTGCTTCGGCATGCCTCTATTCGGCCGAGTGGTATGAGTAGCCATTTCGAGCCACCTGACTTGACCCTCCCTTGACATGTGGTTGACCTTGTCTTTACCTTCGATCCGCGGTTCGATGAAGATCCAATTCGTTGCCCGTTCCGCATTTCCCAGGCACTCGAGGAGGTCCGTAATGGACAAGCTCATCAAGCAGATGACCCAGGACACCAACTGGTCGAAGTGGGTCGCCGCCAACTCGGCCCAGGGCGCCAAGGACGGCTGCATCAGCGCCACCCCGAAGGCCGGATGCATCAGCGTCGCCGGCAAGAGCGGCTGTATTTCCTGACCCGCCCCCCACGCCGGGGTCGCCGCCGTCCCTTCTCGGCGGCGGCCCCGGCCCGCCACCCCCACGGAGATCACATGAGCCCGCTGCCAAGCCCGCACGTCGTCGACCGGGTCCGGGACATCCCGGTCTACCGCGAGTCCGTCGCCCGGGGAGACTTCCCGATCCTGGAGAAAACCGAGATCGCCCGTGGCTTCCCGGACAACTGGATGACGCCCGGCCTCGCGGCGGCGCTGGAGGCGGGCGAGGCGGAGTTCGTCCTGTCGACCGGCACCAACCACGCCAGGATGCAGCTGATCAGGCCGCCGTACTTCCTGCTCCGCTCCTACTACCGGCTGTGGAGCGAACACCCCGACCTGCGCACCACCTGGGAGGCGGGCGCCAAGCGCATCTCCCTGACCACCGTGCTCGCCACCGAGCACGTCGCCCGTGTCAACGCCAAGAAGCCGGGCGCCACCCCGGGGGAGCGCTGGCTCGACGACCGCACGCTCTACCTCAACAACACCCTCGACCCCGCCGACTGGGACCGGGCAGAGGTCCGCCGCATGCTCGCCGAGATCCGCGCGATCAGCGACGCCCACCCCACCGGCACCTACCATCTGGACTGCTCGGGCTACCACCTCGCCCACCTCGTGCAGAAGGTGGACGCCTGGGGGCTGTGGGACGAGTTCCCGCAGCCGGGCAGCATCGTTCACGCCTACGAGTACACACCGCTGAACGTACGCGCCCTGCTGCACCGGCACTTCGACTGCCCCGTCGTCGACCTCTTCGGCAGCACCGAACTGGGCTATCTCTACTCCAGCGACCCCCGCACCGGCCGCTACCGGCCGCACCTGGACGACATGAGCGTCGAGCTCATCCCCGTCACCCCCGGCAGCGGCATCCACTGCCTCATCGTCACCAGCCTGCGCAACCCCTTCATGCCGCTCGTGCGCTACCGCTCCGGCGACTGCGTGCGCACCTCTGACGGCTCCGCCGACCCCGAGCGCATCGCGGCCTTCTGCGGCCGGGAGAAGGAACTGCTCGACGCGCCGGGCGGACCGGTTGCCCAAGCCGACCTCGACGCCCGCGTCCATGAGGCGTCCGACCGCGTCTTCCTCGCTCAACTGCGCCTGTCCGAGACCTCCGACGACGTCACCCTGCGCTACTCGACCTTCGACGGCACCCCGCTCGACGCGGCGCGGACCGGGCACCTCGAAGGGCTCGTCGGTGAACTCACCGGCCGCCCCTGCACCCTGGAGCACCGGACCGACCTGCCGATCGGCCGCTCCGGCAAGTACGTCTGGCTGGCGCGTCCCTCCTGACCGGCTCTCCCCGATCCGCCTCCGCCGACCGCCGACCGCCGCCCCCCTCACACCTGAACAGGACCCCGCCCCGTGACCACGTCAGCCACGTCAGCAGTCCCCGCCCCCACCGCTGAAGACCTCCTGGGCAGCACGCTGCACGGGGAGGTCGTCGGGTACTTCACCGCGAAGACGGAACACCACCGCAGCCATGTCGAGCACCAGGTGCGCGAGTGTCTGCGCTACCTGTACCTGGTCTCCCGCCATCCCGACCGGCTCGGCGGGCTGTTCCTGCCGGTGGAGCAGGAGATCGACGAGATCTGGCACTTCCTCATCCTGCAGACCCGCGAATACCGGGAACTGTGCGAACAGCGCCTGCCGGGCGGGGACTTCATCCACCACCGCAGCATCGCCTACACCGACTACCAGGGCGGCAGCCGGGCCGACGAGGGACGCCGGGTCGCGGCGGAGGAGGCCCTGCGCTGGATTCCGCTCTACACAGCCGCGTTCGGCCCGTTCGACGAGGACGCGCTCCCGCACTGGACCATCGTCCGCTTCCTCCACCAGGAGATGGACATGAGCCTGGCCGAGATCTCCGCCCTGGACCCCTCCGACGGGCCCGCCGCGTGACAACGGCGGCCCGCGCGCCGCAGTTCGCCGGACCCGAGGTGCAACGCCGCATCCTGACCGTGCTCGTGGCCTCGCAGGCCCTGGGCGGTGCCGGAATGGCGGCGGGCATCACCGTCGGCGCGCTGCTCGCACAGGACCTTCTCGGTTCCACCGGCCTCGCCGGACTGCCCGTGGCCCTGTTCACCGCAGGAGGCGCGCTCGGCGCCCTGCTCATCGGCCGGATCTCCGAGCGGTGGGGACGCCGCCCCGGGCTCGCCCTCGGGCACGCGGCCGCCGCCCTGGGCAGCGTCGGCGTGATCGTAGCCGCCTGGTCCCGCACCGTACCCCTGCTCCTGGTCGCCCTCTTCGTGTACGGCGCGGGCACGGTCACCGGCCTGCTCGCCCGGTACGCCGGAACCGACCTCGCACCGCCCGAGAAACGCGGCCGCGCCACCGGCACCGTGCTCCTCGCCACCACGTTCGGTGCGGTGGCCGGGCCCGCCCTGGTCGGCCCCACCGGAACCCTGGCCGGCTCCCTCGGCCTGCCCCGCCTCACCGGCCCCTTCCTGCTCGCCGCCGTCGCCTACACGGCCGCCGCCCTCGTCGTCGCCCTCTGCCTGCGCCCCGATCCGCTCCTGCTCGCCCGGAGGCAACACCAGGACGCCGCTGGGCAAAAGGCGGGCGAGCAGCGCGTCCGCCGCATCGGAACCGGGGTCGTCACCGGAGCGGCCGTGATGATCAGCGGGCAGCTCGTGATGATCGCCATCATGACGATGACCCCGGTGCACCTCACCCACCACGGACACAGCACACAGATGGCCGGGGTCGTCATCGGCCTGCACGTGGGCGCCATGTTCCTGCCCTCTCCCTTGACCGGTCTTGTGGTGGACCGGGTCGGAAGCCTGCCCGTGGCCGCGTCCTCCGGAGGCGTACTGCTCACCGCCGGGCTCCTGGCCGCCCTCGCACCGCCCACCGGAGCCGTGGGAACCGCCCTGCTCGGCACCGCCCTTGTGCTGCTCGGCGTCGGCTGGAACATGGCGCTCGTCAGCGGCACCGCCATGGTCGCGGAGGCCACACCCGCCGAGACCCGCGCCTCCACGCAAGGTCTTGTCGACGTGGGGATGTCGCTCGCCGGAGCCACTGGCGGCATGGTCTCCGGCCTTGTCGTGGCCGGCGGCGGCTACTCGCTCCTTGCCGTCTGCGGGGGAGTGCTCGCGCTCGCCGTCATACCGCTCACGGTCCGCGCCGCCCGCCCCCGGCACACCGCCCCACGCCCGACCGCGAGTTGACGCGCACCCTTTCAGCGACCGTCAGGAGACCGGCATGCCCAGCGTCCACCCGACCCAGACCCCGACGCCGACCCAGCCCTCGGCCCGGCCCACCGTCCCGCAGCTCGACGCCGTCGTGGTCGGGGCGGGCTTCTCCGGCCTGTACCAGCTGTACCGCCTGCGCGAACTGGGCCTGTCGGTACGCGTCATCGAGGCGTGCGACGACATCGGCGGTACGTGGCACCGGAACCGCTATCCAGGCGCGCGCTGCGACGTCGAGAGCGCGTCGTACTCGTACTCCTTCTCGCCCGACCTCGACCAGGAGTGGGAGTGGAGCGAGCGGTACGCGACGCAGCCGGAACTCCTGCGCTACCTCCACCACGTCGCGGACCGCTTCGGGCTGCGTGCGGACATCACGCTGCGCACCCGCGTGACACGTGCGGTCTACGACGAGGACGACCACCTCTGGCAGATCGTCACCGACACCGGGGAGACGCTCACCACCCGGTTCGTCGTCCTTGCCACCGGCTGCATGTCGGCCGTCAAGGAGCCGGACATCCCAGGCGCCGCCGCCTTCGAGGGCCGGGCCCTGCACACCGCCGACTGGCCCCACGAAGGCGTCGACCTCACCGGCAAGCGGGTCGCGGTGATCGGCACCGGCTGCTCCGGCGTCCAGGCCATTCCGCTCCTCGCCGAGCAGGCCGCCGCCGTCACCGTCTTCCAGCGCACCCCGGTGTACGCGCTCCCCGCCCACAACCGTCCGCTGTCCGCCGAGGAGAACGCCGAACTGAAGGCGCGCTACCCGCAGTTCCGGATCGCCCAGCGGCAGTCCAGGGGCGGCACCGTCTTCGAGCCGCCCACCCGGTCCGCTCTGGAGGCCGACGACGCCGAGCGCACCGCCGCCTATGCGGCAGGCTGGGAGTCCGGCCTGCTCAGCGGCCTGCTGCGGACGTACAACGACATCCTCGTCGATGCGGCCGCCAACGAGACCGTCGCCGAGTTCGTCCGCTCCAAGATCCGCACGATCGTCACCGACCCCGGGACGGCCGAGACGCTGTCACCGCGCGGCCTCCCCTACGGCACCAAACGTCCCTGCCTGGACACCGGGTACTACGCCACGTACAACAAGCCGCACGTCAGCGTCGTGGACCTCTCCAAGACCCCGATCGTGGGGATCACACCGAGCGGCATCAGTACCTCGGAGCGGGATCACACCGTGGACGTGATCGTCTTCGCCACCGGCTTCGACGCCATGACCGGATCACAGGTCGCCATCGACATCGTAGGCAAGGGCGGCACGACGCTTCAGGAGAAGTGGGCCGAAGGGCCTCGCAACCATCTGGGCCTCCTGTCGTCCGGCTTTCCCAACCTCTTCACCGTGATCGGCCCGCTGAGTCCGTCCGTGCTCAGCAACGCGGTGGTGGCCATCGAACAGCACGTGGAGTGGATCACCGACTGCATCGCGCACCTGCGAGAGAGCGACCTGACCGAGATCGACGCCACCGCGGAGGCCGAGGAGGAGTGGTGTGCCCACGTCGCCGAACTCGCCGGTCTGACGCTCTACCCGGCCGTCGCCTCCTGGTACACAGGGGCGAACGTGCCGGGCAAACCCCGGGTGTTCCTGGCCTACACGGGAGGCTTGGACCGATACCGGGCGCGGTGCGACGCCGCAGCCCTGGACGGATACCGCGGTTTTACTCTGGCCCCGCCGTCGGACGCCCGATAGGGATGCCGTCTCACGGGGCGGGAGGCCGCTCGCCGTGCCAGGAGCGCCAGAGGGCGGCGTAGGCGCCGTCGGCCGCGACGAGGTCGTCGTGGGTGCCGAGTTCGGTGAGACGGCCGCCCTCCATCACGGCAACCCGGTCGGCGTCGTACGCCGTCTGCAAGCGGTGAGCGATCGCGATGACGGTCCGGCCTTCGAGGACGGCGGCCAGCGCCCGCTCCGCGTGCCGGGCGGTTCTCGGGTCCAGGAGCGCGGTCGCCTCGTCGAGGATCAGCGTGTGCGGGTCGGCTAGAACCACGCGTGCCAGGGCGAGTTGCTGTGATTGGGCGCCGTCCGGCCGGTGCCCCTCGTGGCCCAGGTCGGTGTCCAGGCCGTCCGGCAGTTCGTTGGTCCACTCGGCTCCTACGGCGGCGAGTGCCGCATGCAGTTCGGCATCGCCGACGTGGGCGGAGGCGATCTGCAGGTTGTCCCGGACCGTGCCGAGGAACACGTGATGTTCCTGGGTGACCAGGACGACGTGTCGGCGCAACTGGTCGGGATCCAGGTCGGCGACCGGGACCTGCCCCACTGTCACCGAGCCGGTGTGCGGGGTGCCCGTGCCGGCCAGGAGCCTGCCCAGGGTGGTCTTGCCCGCACCGGAGGGACCGACGATCACGAGTCGCTCGCCGGGCCGGACGGTCAGGTCCACGCCGTGCAGCACGTCGTCCCCTTCGTCATAGGCGTAATGCACATCGGTCACTTCGATCCGGTCGTCGGCCGGTGTGGCGGCAGCGGCCGACGGTGTGTGCGTGGCCCGGCCGAGGCCCTCGACCCTGGCGAAGGAGGCGCGGCTGCTCTGCAGTTGCTCCATCTGCTGAAGGATGGTGTCCAGGGGTTGGGAGAGCTGACGCAGGTACAGGGCCGAGGCGACCACCGCGCCGAGGCTCATCGCGCCGTGGGCGTACAGCGCGCCGCCGACCAGCAGGACACCGGCCACGGGAATGACGTACGAGATGTCCACGGCCGGGAAGAGCACACTGCGCAGGAACAGTGTGCGGCTCCGGGTGGTCCGGCACTCTTCGATCTGCTCCTGGCATGCCGTCATGCGGTGCTGCTGCAGCCCGAGGGCTTCGACGGTGCGGGCCCCGGCGGCGGTGGCCGCGAGCTGCTCCGCGAGAGCTGAGTTGGCGGCGCCCTCGGCAAGGTAGGCGGTGAGCGCCCGGCGCAGGTACCAGCGGGCGGCGAACCAGATGCCGAGCAGGCCGAGGACTCCGCACCCACCGAGCAGCGGGTCGAGTGCGAAGACCGCTCCGAGGATGAACACCGCCTGGACTCCGGCGATGAGGACCTGGGGACCGGCGTCCCGGAGGGTGGCGCCGACCGCGACGACATCGGCGGTGCCGCGGGTCATCAGGTCGCCGGTTCCCGCGCGTTCGACCACCGAGGCGGGCAGCGCGAGCGCCCGGTCGGCGAACTGTTCGCGGATACGCGCCAGGGTCCGCTCGCCGAAGCGGTGCCCGACGTAGCCGGCGTATCGGGCCAGGACGAGCTGCACCAGGGCGAAGACGAGGATGATGAGCGCGAGACGGTCCACCGAGGCCACCGGGGCCCCGGCCCTGACCTCGTCGATGATGCGGCCGAGCAGCCACGGGCCGACGAGTCCGGCACCGGCGGCCAGCGCGTTGAGGCCGATCATGGCGGCGAAAGCACGGCCGTCCTGACGCACGAGGCGGAGTGCCGCCCGGCGTATTCGGGACGGCTCGGCGACGGGCAGGGCCCGGTCCGTGGGCGCCGTGGATGACGCGGATGCCGTGGGTGGGGGATCGGCCGTCATCACACGGCCTCCCCGCTCGTCGGAGCGGCTTCTTCATCCGCGCGGTCGCGGTCGGGGGCGCCGCGGGAGACCAGGAGACGGTAGCCGGGCTGCCTGGCCAGGAGTTCACGATGGCTGCCCGAGTCCGCGACGGAGCCGTCGACCAGGTAGTGCACGGTGTCCGCCTGATCAAGCAGGAGTGGTGATGTGCTGGTGACCACCGTGGTGCGGCCGGACCGTGCGGCGTACAGCCGGGTCGCGATGGCTGCTTCGGTGTGCGCGTCGACCGCCGAGGTGGGCTCGACCGCCAGGAGTACCTCGGGATCGACCAACAGGGCCCGGGCCAGGCGGATGCGCTGGCGCTGACCGCCGGAGAGGTTGCGGCCCTGCGCGTCGACCGGCGAGTCGAGGCCGTCCGGCAGGGCGCGGACGATGTCCTGTGCCATGGCCGCGTGGAGGCCCCGGCCGATGATCTCCTCGTCCCGGTCCAACGGGCCGCGGATCACCTCGCGCAGCGGTCCTGCGAACAGATCGGCCTCGTTGTCCGCGACGAGGATCCGGCGGCGGACCTGTGTCAGGTCGATCTCGTCGAGGCGTATCTCGCCCCAGGTCACGGCCGATTCGGCGAAACGGCCGAGACGGTCGATCACCGTCGCCGACTCCGCGGGCCGGGCGCTGACCAACGCGGTCAGTCTTCCGGGCGTCGCCTCGACGCCGGATGCGGGATCACGCAGCGCGGCCGGAAGCCCGGGCCCGTCCGAAGCCGCGTCCCCGCCCAGAGAATCGGGCTCCATGGTCAGGAAACGTATGACTCGGCGGGCGGCGACCAGCCCCCGGCTGAGGTCGTAGCCGCCCTCGATGAAGAACGAGACCGGCACCACAAGGACCGCTGCGTACCCGTAGACCGCGACCAACTCGCCGACGGTGATGGTCCCTTGTGCCGCCATCCGGGCCGCCAGCCAGGTCACGGCCCCGAGGAACAAGGTGGGGAGACCGACGCTCAGGGCCTGGATCCAGCTTGTCACCGCGCCGACGCGGTACCCCTTCGCCTGCAGTGTCCGCGAGCCGCGCCGGTAGCGCTCGGCGTACACCTCCTTGCCGCCGATGCCGTTGAGGACGCGCAGCCCTCCGACGATGTCCGTGAAACCGGCGGCGAGCCTGCCCTGTTGTTCCCGGTACGTCGCCTCGACGCCCTGAAGCCGACCGAGCAGCGGGCCGACAAGCGCCGCTAGCAGCGGCACACCGAGCAGTACCACCACGGCGAGCAACGGCGAAACGGTCAACAGCAGTGCGGCCACGACGACATAGGCGAGGACCGCACCGACACCGGGTCCTGTGATGGTCAGCGTGTTCGCGATCACCGCGACGTCGCCGAACCCGATCGTGACGACTTCCCCGGCCGTGACCCGGCGCGGTAGCGCCCCGCCCAGCCTGGTCGCCTGCCTGACCACCACCTGCGCGGAACGGAAGGCGGCATCCATCCGCACCTTGGTCATGGTGCGGTGCCGCATGATGGCCAGCCACGCGTTCAGGACTCCCACACCCAGCAACGCCGCGACCCAGCCGACGAGCACGGACCACTGCCCCCGCTCGAGGCCGTCGTCGATGGCACGTGACAGCAGGTACGGCGGCAGAGTCAGACAGACCATCCAGGCGCTGCCAAGGAGCGCCCCTGCGGCGATCCGCCGGCGCTGACTGGTGATCAGCCACCACAGGTACCGGGCGGCACTCCGACAGTCCGGGGTCCCCGGATCCAGTTTCGAATCTTCCACCCGCCGTACATTAATGATCGCTCGAGCGATTCGTTCGGGCGACCAGCGACCGTGCTGAGCGCTGAGCACGGGGTCGTACGCGCCTATACGAGGCCACCGTTGCTCATCAGCAGCTGACCGTTGATCCACTCGCCTTCCCTGGAGCACAGGAAGTCCACGAGGTGCGCGGTGTCCTGCGGAGTGCCCAGCCGGCCGAGCGGGGAGCTGCGGACGCAGTGCTCCCGGACTTCCTCGGGCATCCAGCCGGTGTCGACAGGGCCGGGATTGATCGCGTTGGCGGTCACGCCGAGGTGGGCGAGTTCCTGGGCGGCGGCCAGGGTGATGCGGTCAAGGGCCCCCTTGCTCGCCCCGTAGGGCAGATTGCCGACGGTGTGATCACTGGTGAGGCTGATGATCCGGCCGGTTCCCCGTTCCGCGGCGAAGCGGCGTCCGAACTCGCGGATGAGCAGCCAGGTGGCGCGGGCGTTGACGGCGAAGTGCCGGTCGAAACTCTCGACGGTGGTGTCAAGCAGCCCGGAGTCGACGGACTCGCAGTGGCACATCACCAGCGCGGTGACACTGCCCAGCCGCTGTTGGACCTCGTCGAAGACGCGTGCCGGGGTATCCGGGTCGGCGAGATCCGCCTCTATCGCAGTGGTGGACGCACCGTGTTCGGCCAGAGCTCGGCTGATCACTTCGCTCGCGCCGGGCTCGCTGCCCCAGCTCATACGGTCGTCGTAGGGGGTCCAGTAGGTGAAGGCGATGTCCCATCCCGATGCGGCCAGCCGACGGGCGATGCCCGCGCCGATACCGACGGTGCGACCCACCCCGGTGATCAGGGCGAGCGGGCGGTCGGCCGAAGAGCCCTGACCGTGGGCCGGCTGATCATGATCGATGTTCGTCGTCACGGTCCGGAATCGTTCACGAACGACAACCGGAGCGTCAATCGTTTTTCTGCGACGTCGCGGCAAATGGGCAGGGGCAGGCGGCACATGTGCGTCGCCCTGAGGAGCGGCGCTCACGCTCTGCACGCGACCGCAAGAAGTGGACCAGAGCCCGCTCAGACCTCCACGGCCACCTGGGGCAAGACGAGCACCAGCACCACCAGGCCGATGGGTTGAGGGGATCCGCCCCCTCCTTTCCCTTTCACTTGTTCCACCAGGTATCTTGCATCGCATGGAACCAGGTGATTCGACCAAGCAGGCCCGGGCAGCCGCCCAGCTGCGCAAGGGCGTCCTGGAGTACTGCGTGCTCGCCCTGATGCGGGACCGCCCCCGCTACGGCGTGGAACTCCTCCACGCCCTGGAGGACTCCGGTGCCCTGGCCACCAGCCAGGGCACGGTCTACCCGTTGCTCTCCCGGCTCCGCCGTGACGACCTGGTCACCACCACCTGGCAGGAGTCCGCCACCGGGCCGCCCCGTCGCTACTACGCCCTCACCGACAGCGGCCGGGCCGCACTCGACGAGTTCACCCGCGTCTGGCCCGGCTTCCGCAACGCCGTCGACGCCTTCCTGACCACCCCGCCCCCCACCACCGGAGACCTCGCATGAAGACATCTGCCGATCCCATACGCGACTACCTCTACGCCGTCGAGCGCGAGGCCTCCGCCCTCAGCGCCGACCACCGCCAGGAACTCCTCGCCGACCTCGCCGAACACATCGAGGTGACGCGCGCCGAACGTCCCGACGCCACGATCGGCGAGATCCTGGCGGAGCTGGGGGACCCCCGCACGATCGCAGCGACGGCGCTGGCCGAGGCAGGGACCGGGGCTGCCGGGGCCTCGCCCCGGGCCGAGGTCGGTACACCCGCCCGGCGCGGCAAGGTGCACCCCCTGGTCCCGCTCCTGATGCTCACCCTCTCGCTGCCCTTCGTCATGGTCTTTCCCGACCACCCCGGCCCGCTGATCGGCGCCCTGTTCCGCATCACCGGCGCGGTACTTCTCTGCACCTCGGTGCACTGGATCGCCGTCCAGAAGACCACCGGCGTACTGCTCGCGGCCGTCCTGCCGATCGTCGTCATCTTCGCCTGGAACCAGTCCAGCGGCGCCCCGGCGGGCGACACCCCGGCCCTCCTGGCCAACCTGGCGATGCTCGCCCTGCTGGTCGGCACGGCAGCATGGCTCTGGCGGGTCCGCCGCGCCTGAGCGCGGCCCGTGAAGCCGTCTCGGCCGGCCGCGACTACGGCGCTGAGTCGGCGGAGTTCGAGTGAGCCGTCCCGCGTAGCGCGCCAGGTTCACAACCGGCCTGCGCCCGTTCAAGTGCCGTTCAGCGCACAACCATCGGCCGTTTCCACGTGTCTCGCAGATGAATCACATCCGCGCGCACGCGTCTCGACATCGCTCGCGCTCTGAGGAGGAACCGTGGGCATACGCCGACCCGCCATATCGACCGCCGTAGCCGCCGCCCTGATCGGGTCGCTCGGCGTGCCGCTCGTCGCGGGCACCGCATCAGCGAAGGACGGCGCCGCCACCGTGCGCGAGGACTTCGACGGCGACGGCCACCAGGACGTCGCCGTCGCCGCTCC